>CAZLBJ010000565.1:0-9997 GCA_964557755.1 uncultured Thermoanaerobaculia bacterium | reverse complement strand
CGGCAGCGGCTGGGTGACGATCGCCGAGGAGGCCGCGGACTTGCCAGTCGCCGCTGCCGGGCACCCCGGCACCGAGGCACCCGCCCCACCCCTCACCGGTCTTCTGGTGCCGCACCCTCCCTCAGAGAGCCGACTTTTCTTCTAGGTCTTCGGGGCGGGAAGGCCGCCGGTGTGCTTTGCGATCCAGCGCATGCAGCGGTGGGCGGGGTCGATCGGCTCGACGAACATCATCGGGCAGCCGCCGGCGATGGCGGTGACGCCGCCGTCGGAGCAGGTGCGGACGGCCTCGGGGCTGACGCTGCCGCCGCCGAAGGAGCGGTGCATCCAGAGCCGCGGGATGCCGAGCTCGACGCACTTCCGCGCCACGTCCTCGGTGGCGGCGGGCGGCGTGGCGGCGACGACGCCGTCGAGCCGGACGGGCACGGCGGCGAGGTCCGGGTAGCACGGCGCCCCTTCGACCTGGTCGGTGGCGGGGTTGACGGCGTAGACCTCGTACCCGGCGTCGCGCAGCTTCCGAAAGACCAGGTTCGCCGGCGGGTCCCCGTGCCGCGACACCCCGGCCACCCCGATTCGCCGCCCCGGCGCGAGGAAGTCGTCGACGGCCTGGCGGTAGGTGGGCATCTCGGTCTCCTTTCCCTCGCCGACCATCCTCCCCGGCCGCACTTCGCGGCGCACGACCCGAGCGGGCGGGACGAGACGTGGGGACGGCGCCGTCATCCCTATCGGATGGTGGGCTTCTGGATCCGGCTCGGAATCCGGACCAGGCCTTGGTCCTTCCGCCACGTACGCGTGCAAAGTGCCTCGAAATCGGCAGGGGTGAGGGCTTCAGCCTGGAGCAACTCGATCCACAGGTCGAATGGATGAGCCACCCTCCCTCGACCAAGCTCTGCGAGTGCCGTCATCGATGCGCGGAGGTCCGCGGTTACGAAGACAGCATCTCTTGCTTCATGGAGGGCCCAGGCGATGGCTTCCATCTCGGCTCGATTCGTCGGCGTCCTCTCACCGCCGTGCAACTCGAGGAAGGTCTCGCCCACGGGATCGCCCTCAGCCAGTAAGACGTCGAAGACCTGGAAGACCTGCTCGCCGCCGGACCTTTCAGCCTCGAGCAAGCGCTTGCGTGCGGATGATCTGCTCGCCTCCCGCTCGGTGGTCGGCGCGATCAAGAGCAGGCCGGTCGAGTAGGTCCCCAGGTTCGCCGGCTTCGTCGTAGCCAGATCGTCGAATGGCCCGTCGTCGAGGATCCAGCGGATCCTGTCAGCCCCAGGTGACGATTTCGTAGCCACGGCCTTCCGAGATCACGTTCTTGGCGACGCCTTCTTCGACTAAGTCGGCGAGCAGACCACGGACGATCGAAACGACTGCGTCCCCCCAGGGCGTGCGCGCGCCTTCTATAGCCGCGCTGGAGGTGGGCTCGAACTGGCTGCTCCATTCATGGTCCCGATCCACGGAAGCTTCCAGGCTGAGACGCTGCGCCGTTCTGCCTTGGATGATGCCGCAGTTCAAGGCGTGCCAGATGGCGCCGCGGAGCGAAAAGCCCCAGCGGCGAGCCAAGCTCTCGACCTTCGCGGCCGGTCCGGAGATGCGCCGGCCCTCCCCGGTCCGGAACCAGTGGCGAACCTCGTCGCGCGGCGCCAGGAATGCCGGTGCGAAAGCTCGTGCCCGCTGCTCGACCACTTTCGCATAGTTTCCAGCCTGCTCGCTCCAGGACAGCTGCGTGGTCAGGTCCCGCTCTCCCGAGTCGTGCAGTAGATGGCACAGCTCGTGAGCTAGCAGCGCCCGGCGGCTGAGGGTCGCTGTCACCCGCTTGGAGCGGTTGTTCAGCAGGAGGACGGGGAGTGCTCCCGCCTCCCATAGGCTCGCAGCGTCCAGTTTCCGCGACGAGAACTCAACACGTGCGACATGGACGCCCCAGGCGTTTAGGAGGGATTCCAGATCGGTGATCGGGCCGGACCTCGGCGCGAGCGCCCGACGCGCGGACTCGCCGAGCCGGTAACCCTGCTGCCACGGCTCGGAGGTGTCTTCCACCGGCAACGGATTGCGCAGATTGGAAATCCGGCTGTCGCGGCCGAGCTGTCGTGCCAAGAATCGACCGATCCGACCATGTTCCGCGGCCAGGGCTAGGGTGCGGTAGTCGCCAGGCTTCGGATTGAGCCAGTCCGCGCTCTTGAATCGGGCGACGCTACGGTGCGGAGAGCTGTCCTCGCCGCGCGCGAGAGCACCGCTGTCGACGGCGAGCGCCCGGCAAAGTACCTCGAACTCCCACGAGCGGAGTGTCGAGCTGGACTCGATGTCCCGCAGGCGCTCGGTGGACAAGCCGGCCCAGCCGGCGGTCTGCGCCAACGTCGAGCCAAACTCGATCCGGCGATTCCGGAGGCGATGATTGAGCTCTAGTCCCGTGATCGGGCGTTCGGAAATCATGGTCCAGGTTGACAGGATGGAGTTGCGTTCCGCGATTCTCGCACAGCTAAGATACCAGTCGATGCCATCCGAGGACTTCAGCGCTTCTTTGCTGGGCTCCAACACCGCCGGCTACTCCGGTACTCCGCTGATCAAGAAGATCGGTATCAAGCCGGGGATGAGGGTCGCCCTGATCGGGGAGCCGGAGGGGTTCCTCGCGCTCCTGGGAGAGTTGCCGCCCGGGGTGCGGCTCGTGCGGGGGAGGCGAGGGCGGTGCGGGCTGGTGGTGTGGTTCGTGCGCTCGGCGGGGGAGCTGCGGCGGGACGTGGGCCGGACGGCCGCGTTTGCCGGCGGAAGGCTGTGGATCGCGTGGCCGAAGAAGTCGTCCGCGCTCGCCGCCGGGTTCGGGGGGGACGACGTGCGGGCGGCGGGGCTCGGGGTGGGGCTGGTCGACTTCAAGGTGTGCGCGATCGACGAGACCTGGTCCGGGCTGCGCTTCTCGCCCCGCCGCTGACCCCGCCCCGTCGACCAGCGTTCCCGCAATCGTGGAATACTCCTCGACGGCGTGGTCTCCGTTGTAGGACCTGGATTGCGGTGGGCGGTGTGATGAGCTCGTCCCCTTCGACGTCGCGTGGGCTGGTGCTCCCGTTGCTGGCGGCGGTCGCTGTCTGCGGGGTGCTGTCGCACGCGCTGGGCGGCGCCTGGCGGCCGGCGGCCGGCGGGCTGGGGCTGGTGCTGCTCGCCGTCGCCGGGGTGCTGTGGTGGCGCCTCCACCGCCAGGTGTCGATCATCGCCAACGAGTGGCAGCTCACCGTCGACACGGTGGACTTCCCGCTGGTCACCGTCGACGCCGCCGGCCGCGTGGTGCGCATGAACCGCGCCGCCATGGAGCTCACCGGGCGCTCCTACCGCGACAACCTGGGGCGCGCGCTGTCGTGGCTCGGCCCCGGTGAGCCGTGGCGCACCGCCGCCGGCATGCTCGCCGAGGTGGCGCCCGGGCAGGCGGCGACGCGGCAGGTGCGCGAGGGTGACGACCCGCCGCCGGCCGGGCCGCAGCGGCTGCCCGAGCCGGGCGCCGGGGACCCCGACGAGCCCGCCGCCCGCCACTGGGAGGTCAGCGTCTGCTCGATCCCCGAGCCCGGCGGCGCGCGGCCCGGCTTCGTGGTGCTCGGCCGCGACGTCAGCGGCCGCGTGCGCCTCGAGGAGCGGCTGCGGCGGCGCGAGCTGATGTCGAGCCTCGGCTCGCTGGTCGGCAGCGTCGCCCACGAGGTGCGCAGTCCGCTGTTCGCCCTCGGCTCGACCCTCGACGCCCTCGGCGAGCACCACGGCGACCGCCCCGAGCTCGCCCCCTACCTGCCGGTGCTGCGCGACTCGGTCGGCCACCTGCGCACGCTGATGAAGGCGCTGCTCGACTACGGCAAGCCGATCGAGGAGGAGCTGCGGCCGGCGCCGCTGGCGCCGCTGGCGGCGCAGGCGCGGCAGGCGTGCGCCGGGGCGGCGGCGCAGCGCGGCGTCGAGATCGCCGTCGACACCGACCCCGCCCTGCCGCCGGTGGAGATGGACCGCGAGCGCATCTTCCAGGTGCTGCGCAACCTGGTCGAGAACGCCGTCCAGCACACGCCGGCCGGCGGCCGGGTGACGTTGCAGGCGCGGCTGGCGCCGGGCTGGGTGGAGGTCGAGGTGGTCGACACCGGCCCCGGCTTCCGCGACCAGGACCTGCCGCGCCTGTTCGACCCGTTCTTCTCGCGGCGCAGCGGCGGCACCGGCCTCGGCCTCGCCATCGTGCGCCGCGTCGTCGAGCAGCACGGCGGCGAGGTCGCCGCCGCCAACCTGCCGGACGGCGGCGGCGCCTGCGTGCGCGTCTGGCTGCCGCTGCAGCGCGCCGCCGCCGCCTGAGCCGGGCTCTGCTCGCCTCTACTCGTGCCGCAGGGCGACCAGCGGGTCGACGGCGGCCGCCCGCCGCGCCGGCAGCCAGCTCGCCAGCGCCGCCGTCGCGAGCAGCGTCCCGGAGACGCCGGCGAAGGTCAGCGGGTCGGTGGGGGAGACGCCGAACAGCAGCGACGCCATCAGCCGCGTCACCGCCACCGCGGCGACGACGCCCACCGCCGCCCCCAGCCCGGCCACCGCCAGTCCCTGGCGCACCACCCGCCGCGCCACCTCGCCGGCGTCGGCGCCGAGCGCCATGCGGATTCCGATCTCCTGGGTGCGCAGCGAGACGACGTAGGAGACGACGCCGTAGAGCCCCACCGCGCCGAGGGCCAGCGCCACGGTGGCGGCGATCAGCAGCAGCACCATGGTGAAGGAGGTGCGCGCCATCGACTCGTCGACGATGCGCTGCGCGGTGCGCACGTTGGCCACCGGCAGGTTGGGGTCGAGCGCCCACACCGCCTGGCGCACCGGCTCGGCGAGCGACAGCGGGTGGACGTCGCCGGCGGCGCGCACCACCACCGTCAGCGTGCGGCTGAACCAGCCCTGGTCCTCGACCAGCGACGGCCCGTTGGCGTAATAGACCATCGGCACGGGATCGGCGTCGAGGCCGTCGTAGCGGGTGTCGCCCACTACGCCGACCACCGCATACCAGCCCTGCGCCCAGCGCTCCGGCTCCTCCGGGTCGGGCAGCCCCATCTGGAGGCGCTTGCCGAGCGGTTCCTCGCCCGGCCAGCGCGACTCGGCCAGCGAGCGAGTGACCACCACCGCGCCGCGCGGCTGCCGGGGGTCGGCCGGCTCGAAGGTGCGGCCGGCGAGCAGCGGCTGGCGCAGCGTCTCGAAGTAGCCCGGGGTGACGCGCGTGTTGGCGACGATCGGCGGCACGCCGCCCTCCGGGATCGGCTGCCCCTCGAAGGCGTGGGCGCTCATCGAGCGGTTGCCTTCCATCGGCATCGTGCCGGCCGCCGCCGAGGCGACGCCCGGCAGCGCCTCGAGGCGCTCGGTCAGCCGCTCGAAGAAGCCGGCCACCCGCGCGCCGTCGGCGTACTCGGCCTCCGGCAGCGACACGCGCAGGGTGAGCAGCCCCTGCGGCTCGAAGCCCGGCTCGACGGCGCGCAGCTCCCGGAAGCTGCGCAGCATCAGCCCCGAGCCGACCAGCAGCACCAGGGCGAGGGCGACCTGCGCCACCACCAGGGCGTTGCGGGCGAGGTGGCGCTCGCGGCCGCTCGACGAGCCGCGGCCGCCCTCCTTGAGCGCCGACACCAGGCTGAAGCCGCGGCGGAAGCGCAGCATCGGCACGAGGCCGAAGAGGAGGCCGGCGAAGACGGAGACGGCGACGCTGAAGGCGAGCACCTCCCCGCCGACGCCGACCTCGTCGAGGCGCGGGATCGACTCCGGGCCGAAGGCGACCAGGGCGCGCACGCCGGCCAGCGCCAGCAGCAAGCCGGCGGTGCCGCCGGCCAGGCCGAGAACGAGGCTCTCGGCGAGGAAGCCGCGCGCCAGCTCGCCACGGCCTGCGCCGAGGGCGGTGCGCACCGCCACCTCGCGCTGGCGCCCCTCGGCACGCACCAGGAACAGGTTGGCGACGTTGGCGCAGGCGATGAGCAGGATCAGCCCGACGGTGCCGAGCAGCACCCACAGCACGTCGCCGACGTCGCCGACCAGGTACTCCTTGAGCGGGAAGACCTGCGTCGCCATGCCGGAGCTCTTCAGCATCTCGAGGCTGAAGTCGCCGGGGTAGAGCTCGATCATGCGCGGCAGCAGGGCGTCGAGCTCCTTCTGCGCCTCCTCGATCGTCGCCCCGGGCGCCAGCCGCGCCACCGCCTCGTGGTTGAAGTTGCCGTCGATCGGCTTCGCCGGGTCGAGGGTGTGGGGCAGCCACAGCTCGGCGTCGGCAGACGCGTAGGTGAAGCCCTCGGGCAGCACGCCGACGACGCGGTGCTCGACGCCGTCGAGGCGCACCGGGCGGCCGACGATCTGCGGGTCGCCGCCGAAGCGGCCGCGCCAGGCGGCGTGCGACAGCATCGCCACCGGCTCGGCGTCGGGCAGGGTGTCGGCGTCGGTGAAACCCGGGCCGAGCACCGGCCGCACGCGCAGCACGTCGAAGAGACCGGCTGTCGCCCGCACCGCTTCGAGGCGCTCCGGGCGGTCGAGGCCGGTGAGGTTGACCACCGCTCCGGTGGCCAGCCCGATGCCGGCGATCGTCCGCGCCTGCGTGCGGTAGGTCATGTAGGTGGCCTCGCTGTTGGGCAGCTCCGGCACGCCGACCCCCGGCGCCGTGTGGCGCACCGAGATCAGCCGCTCCGGCTCGTCGAAGGCCAGCGGTTGCAGCAGCACGCCGTGGACGACAGTGAAGATGGCCACGTTGGCGCCGATGCCGAGCGCCAGGGTGAGGACGGCGATGGTGGTGAACGACGGGCTGCGGCCCAGCTTGCGCAGGACGGTGCGGAGGGAACGGATCATCGGTGGCTCCTCGGGCGTCGGGCCGGCGGGTGGTGGCTCTCGGTCGGTGTCTGCAGGCTGCGGGTGCCGGCTCCTGGTGCCCACTACGAGGACGGTGAAACGGGGTTTCAGCCGCCGCCATTCCCTTCCGCGCGGGCGTTCGTGCCGCACCGCGGCGGCTACGCCACCCCGGGGGACGGGCGGTTTCCTCGCGCCGCCGGGTGTTGCCGCGGTGCCGCGGCGGCGCCACCCTGGTGGGTGGCTGCCCACCTCCCCGGGAGACCGCGTTCATGGCCGAGCCTGCCGTCGTCCTTTCCACCGTCCCTCCGCCCCCTGCGCCCTCCGCCGCGCCCCGCCGCCCCGTGCTGCGCAGCGCCGACGACGAGGTGTACCGCTTCGCCTTCGTCATCCACCCGCTGAGCATCGAGTACATCCATCGCCACCCGGCGTACCGCTGGAGCCGCCACCTGCCCGACGCGCTGGTCGAGGGCGTCTCGGCGCGCATGCCGCCGATGTACCTGTCGCGCATCACCGGCGGCGTCTCGGCGGCCACCGGGCAGCGCATCGAGGGCCACCTGCTGAGCCTCGGCGCGACGCCCCGCCGCATGCTGTCGCTGCCGGCGCGCTTCGTCTACGACCAGCTCGTCCGCGTGGCGCGCATGGCGCAGGCGCGCGGCGCCCGCATCCTCGGCCTAGGCGCTTTCACCAGCGTCGTCGGCGACGCCGGCGTGACGGTGGCGCAGGAGGCGCCGATCCCGGTGACCAGCGGCAACAGCCTCACCGTCGCCGCCACCCTGGAGGCGGCCAAGCAGGCGGTGCGCGCCATGGGCGTCGAGGACCTCGGCCGCGGCCGCGCCATGGTGGTGGGGGCGACCGGCTCGATCGGCTCGGTGTGCGCGCGGCTGCTCGCCCAGGCGGTGGGCGACGTGGTGCTGGTGTCGATCGAGCCCGAGAGGCTGGTCGAGCTCGAGCGCACCATCCTCGCCGAGACGCCGGGCGCCCGCGTCGTCACCGCCCTCTCCGCCGACGAGCTGCTGGGGGAGTGCGACCTGGTGGTCACCGCCACCTCCGCCTTCGGCCAGCGCATCCTCGACGTCTCGCGCTGCAAGCCGGGGGCGGTGGTGTGCGACGTGGCGCGGCCGCCCGACGTCGGGCCGGAGGAGGCGGCGCTGCGCCCCGACGTGCTGGTGGTGGAGAGCGGCGAGGTGATCATCCCCGGCGACGTCGACTTCGGCTACGACATCGGCCTGCCGCGCGGCACCTCCTACGCCTGCCTGGCGGAGACCGCGCTGCTCGCCATGGCGGGGCGCTTCGAGTCGTACACGCTGGGGCGGCAGATCGAGAGCGAGCGCGTCAAGGAGATCCACCGCCTGTTCCAGGAGCACGGCTTCCGTATCGCCGGCCTGCGCTCGCACGGCCGCCTGGTGAGCGACGCCGAGCTGGCCGCCAAGCGCGCGCTGGCCGCCGAGCTGCGCGCCGACCCGGCGCGGCTCGAGCGCACACGCCGCGAGGCGGCGGCGGCGCTGGCGCGCATCGAGCCGGCCTCGAAGGGGGTGCGGGCTAGAGGACCCGCTGGCGCAGCTCGTCGAGCTCGTCGTGGAAGCCGGCGATGATGCGCTCGGGGTCGGGCACCAGGCCGGTGTCGGTGGCGAGCCCCAGGCGCACCTGCCCCGCGTAGCTGCAGATCGACATGCCGAGGCCGACGCGGCCGGCCTGCGGCACCCAGAAGAAGATGTCGCGGATCGGCGCGCCGGCCAGGTAGAGGGTCTGCTGCGGCCCCGGCACGCTGGTCAGGACGGCGGTCGTCTTGGTCGCCAGCAGGCGCACCACGGCGCGCTGCACCGCCATCGGCGAGCGGCCGAGGGCGCGCAGGATCGAGTAGGTCACCAGCGGCTCGGCCGAGCGCTTGAGCCGGCGCATGCGGCGGCGCAGCTCGGCCATGCGCTCGAGGGGATCGACGATGCCCACCGGCAGCGACAAGAAGACGAGGCCGAAGCGGTTGCCGAGCTGCGACATCTCGCCGAGCGGCCGCAGGTTGACCGGCACCGCGGCGCGGAAGGCGAGGGTGGCCGCCAGCTCGCCGTGCTCGAGCAGGTAGCGGCGCAGGCCGCCGGTGGCGGCCGCCGACAGCAGGTCGGTCACCGAGCCGCCGGCGGCGAGCGCCAGCTCGCGCACCTCGCCCAGCGGCAGCGAGCGCGACCAGGCGCAGCCCTTCTCGATGCCCAGCGGCCCCTTGAACACGGAGCTCGGGTCGCGGCGGCGCAGCACCAGGCGGCCGAGGGCGTCGCCGGCGCCGAGGCCGGTCATCAGGCGGCCGGTCTCGCGCAGCGCCTGCGCCGGGTGGAGGAGCAGCTTCATGCCCTCCGGCATCACCCTCTCGGTGGCTTCGCGCACCGCCCGCAGGTCCTCCTGCGCCTGCGCGAAGAGGAGGCGGAACGGGTTGGCGTCGGCGTGGCCGAGGTCGAGTCCGCCGCCCTCGGGCACCAGGTCGGCGAGCGACAGCAGCACCAGCATCAGCGCGATGCCGTCGCCGAGGCAGTGGTGGAGGCGGCCGAAGAGCACCGAGCCGCCGCGGTAGCCTTCGACGAGGTAGAACACCCACGGCGGCCGCAGCGGGTCGAGCGGCTCGCCCATGCGGCCGCCGACCAGCGCCGCCAGCTCGGCGTCGCCGCCTTCGCCGCCCAGCCGCTCGACCACCAGGTGGCGGTCGAGGTCGACCTCTTCCGCCGGCTGCCAGGCCGGCCACGCCGCGCCGGCGAGCCGCACCACGCGCTGGCGGAAGCGGGGGATGGAGAGCAGGCGGTCGCGCAGCAGGTCGCGCACCCGCCCGGCGTCGAGCGGCCGGTCGAAGACGAGGGCGCCGTTGATCACCATCAGGTTGGCCGGCTCGTCCATGCGCAGCCAGGCGTAGTCGACGCTGCGCAGCGGCTCGGTGGCGACGCCGGGCCGCGCCGCCGGCAGCGCCAGCAGCGGCGCGTCGGAGGCCACCGCCGCCGAGGCCCGCTCGACGTCGGTGGTGGCGTCGAGCACCTCGTCGAGCTGGGATGACGGTTCGGTCATGGGAGGCGGCGCACCGGGTGCGCTGGGGAAGAGGCAGTCTAGCAGGTCGCGCCGCCGCCGCAGCGCGGGAACACCGCCGCCGGAGGCGGCGTTTCCAGGCGTGGAGCCCCGTTGTGCATCGCCGCCCAACCACCGCCGCAGACGATCCCCGAGCCCGGCGTCCGTCGCGTGC
>CAZLBJ010000564.1:0-2892 GCA_964557755.1 uncultured Thermoanaerobaculia bacterium | reverse complement strand
CTTTGACGGCTCCGGGTGTGCCTCTACAATCGGCCCGGACCCGCCGGCACCGACCCAGGGACGACGACCGCGAACCGACGGAGAACGCCATGCCCCAGCAGCCCGAGCTCTACCTCACCGATCCGGGCCATCCGGCCTCCGACGACCCTCCGTTGCGCGAGGTGCTGCGCCGCTACTGGGGGTTCGATGGCTTCCGGCCGCTGCAGCGCGAGGCGATGGCGGCGGTGCAGCAGGGGCGGGACTCGCTGCTGGTGCTGCCCACCGGCGGCGGCAAGTCGCTGTGCTTCCAGGCGCCGGCGCTGATCGGCGCGGGGCGGCTGGCGGTGGTGGTGTCGCCGCTCATCTCGCTGATGAAGGACCAGGTGGACGCCCTGGTCGGCAACGGCGTGCCGGCAGCCTGCCTCAACTCGTCGCTGCCGGACGACGAGCGCCGCCGCGTGCGCCGCGAGGTCGCCGCCGGCCGCCTGCGCCTGCTCTACGTGTCGCCGGAGCGGCTGGTGGGGGAGGGCAGCGACGGTTTCCGGTCGTGGCTGGCCGGCTTCGGCGTCGGCTTCTTCGCCGTCGACGAGGCGCACTGCATCAGTCAGTGGGGGCACGACTTCCGCCCCGCCTACCGGGGCCTGCGCCGGCTGCGCGACGAGTTCCCGGGCGCCTCGCTCCACGCCTTCACGGCTACCGCCACCGAGCGCGTGCGCCGCGACATCGTCGACCAGCTCGGCCTGGTCGACGCCGCGGTGCTGGTCGGCTCCTTCGACCGCCCGAACCTCGTCTACCGCGTGCTGCGGCGCGGCGACCGCGACCGCCAGATCCGCAAGGTGCTCGACCGCCACGCGGGCGAGGCGGGCATCGTCTACTGCCTGTCGCGGCGCGAGGTCGAGGAGGTGGCGGACGTCCTCGCCTCCTGGGGCGTCGCCGCCGTGCCCTACCACGCAGGCCTCGCCGACCCGGTGCGCCACCGCAACCAGGAGGACTTCCTCAACGAGCGGGTCGACGTGGTGGTCGCCACCGTCGCCTTCGGCATGGGCATCGACCGCTCCGACGTGCGCTTCGTCGTCCACGCCACCTCGCCGCAGACCCTCGAGCACTACCAGCAGGAGGCCGGGCGCGCCGGGCGCGACGGCCTCGAGGCGGAGTGCGTGCTGCTGCACTCGCCGGCCGACTTCCACACCTGGCGGCGGCTGCTCGAGTCCGACGGCGAGCTCACCGACGCCATGCGCCGCCTGCTCTCCGACATGCAGCGCTACGCCGGCACGCCGCGCTGCCGCCACCGCGCCCTGGTCGAGTACTTCGGCCAGGAGCTCGGGCGCGACGACTGCGGCGCCTGCGACTACTGCCTGGGCGAGCTCGACGACCTCGAGGCGGTGGACGACCCGCTGGTGCTCGGCCAGAAGGTCCTCTCGTGCGTGCTGCGGCTGCGCCAGGCGTTCGGGGTCACCCACGTCATGGAGGTGCTGCGCGGCAGCGAGGCGGAGAAGGTGACCTCGCGCGGCCATCACACGCTGTCGACGTGGGGTCTGTTGGCCGACGCGCCGGCCCGGCAGGTGCGGAGCTGGATCGAGCAGCTCCTCGACCAGGGCTACCTCGAGCAGAGCGGCGACAAGTACCCGGTGCTGCAGGTGACGCCCGCCGGGCGGCGGCTGCTGCGCGGCGAGGAGGCGCCGCTGCTCTACAGCGAGCCGCGGCGGCGGACGGCGGCGCGCCGGCCGTCGCGGGCGGCCGCGGAGTCGTGGGAGGGGGTCGACCGCGACCTCTTCGAGGCGTTGCGCGAGCTGCGCCGCGAGCTGGCGGCGGAGCGCGGCGTGCCGCCCTACGTCATCTTCCACGACTCGATGCTGCGCGACATGGCCAAGCGCCGGCCGCGCAACGAGGCGGAGCTGCTGGAGGTCTACGGTGTCGGCGAGAAGAAGGCGGCCGACCTCGGTCCCGCCTTCCTCGCCGCCATCGCCGCCCACCTGGAAGCCGGCGGCGGCGCGGACGGCTGAACGGCTCAGCCGTTGCCGTTCTTCAGCTCGAGCACCATCTTCACCATGTCGTGACGGTTGCCGTCCGGGTCGGCGCCGTAGCCGGGGATGGCGTAGCGCGTGAAGCCCAGCGTCTGCAGCGTCTCCACCGCGTCGCGCTCGGCGTCCTCGATCAGCATGCAGGTGAGGTGGCGCAGGCCGTTGGCCTGTGCGTGGTCGATGAACTGGTTGACCAGCAGCGTGCCGAGGCCGACGCCGCGGTACTCGGGGTCGATCAGCCACTTGACGCGGCCGACCAGGCGTAGCGGCCCGCCCTCGCGGCGGTGCAGCGTGGCGTCGGCCACCACCTTGCCGCCGTCGACGGCGAGCAGCGGGAAGGCCTTGCCGTAGTCCAGGTTCCGGCCCCAGCTCTCCACCAGGCGGCGGTCGTCGATGCGGTCCCAGGCCAGCCGGCGCGTGTCCACCGGCAGGCGCTGGAAGAACGCGTAGAGGGCGTCGACGTCGCCGCCGGCGAAGGGGCGGATCATGACGCGGCGCCCGTCGCGGAGCGCCGCCTCCTGGGGATAACGGTGGAGCATCAGAATCCTCCTGGGAAGATCGAAGTCGAGAGTGTCAGGGCAGCCTCTGGATGGTGGCCGGGATCATGGGTTCGTCAGGACTCGGCGGCGTCGCCCTCGCCGCCGCCGTCGGAAGACGAAGACGAGCGGCGCGAACGGCGCCGGCGGCGGCGCGGCTCTGCGGAGCCGCCCTCGTCCTCGCCGCCCGCCTCGCGGGAGCGGCGGCTGCGCAGGCGCTCGAGCGTCCCGCCGTCGCCCTCGCCGCCCTCGCCGGCGCGGCGCCGGCGGCGCTCGCGGAAGCGCTCCTCGCTGGTCATGGCGGGCTCGGCGGTCTGCTCGCCCTCGCCGCCGCGCCGCCGCTCGCCGCGCTCACC
>CAZLBJ010000563.1:0-4457 GCA_964557755.1 uncultured Thermoanaerobaculia bacterium | reverse complement strand
CGGAGAAGCTCGTCAAGGAGGACATGTACACCTCGATCCACATCGAGGAGTTCGAGATCGAGGCCCGGGACACCAAGCTCGGCCCCGAGGAGGTCACCCGGGACATCCCGAACGTCTCCGAGGGCGCCCTCACCGACCTCGACGAGTCGGGCATCGTGCGGATCGGCGCCAACGTCAAGTCGAGCGACATCCTGGTGGGGAAGGTCACGCCGAAGGGCGAGACCCAGCTCACCCCGGAGGAGAAGCTCCTGCGCGCCATCTTCGGCGAGAAGGCCGGCGACGTGCGGGACGCCTCGCTCAAGGTGCCGCCGGGCATCGACGGCACGGTGGTCGACGTCAAGATCTTCTCCCGCAAGGGGGTCGAGAAGGACATCCGCGCGAAGGAGATCGAAGAGGCGGAGATCGCCCGCCTCGAGAAGAACATCAAGGACGAGACCCGCATCCTCCACGAGGAGCGCAACAAGAAGATCCGCGACAACCTGCTCGGCCAGAAGGTGAGCGGGGAGGTCAAGGCGCGCGACGGCGAGACCCTCCTGAAGAAGGGCGGGACGATCGACGAGAAGACGCTCGAGCGCCTGACCCGCGGCGAGATCACCAAGCTGCCGCTCGCCGACTCGAAGCTCCTCGGCGCGGTCGAGGAGGTCTACCGCAAGACCGACTCGCACGTCGAGGTGCTGCACCAGGTCAACCAGGAGCGGATCGCGCTGTTGCAGAAGGGCGACGAGCTGCCCCCGGGCGTCATCAAGCTGGTCAAGGTCTACGTCGCCATGAAGCGCAAGCTCCAGGTGGGCGACAAGATGGCCGGCCGGCACGGCAACAAGGGCGTCATCTCCCGGATCCTGCCGGAGGAGGACATGCCCTACCTGCCGGACGGCACCCCCGTCGAGATCGTGCTCAACCCGCTCGGCGTGCCGTCCCGGATGAACGTCGGCCAGATCCTGGAGACCCACCTCGGGTGGGCGGGCAAGGCGCTCGGCCTGAAGTTCGCGACGCCGGTCTTCGACGGCGCGGACGAGGCGTCGATCCGCGGCCTGCTGGCCGAGGCGAAGCTGCCGGGCAACGGCAAGACCGCCCTGTTCGACGGCATGACCGGCGAGGAGTTCGAGCAGCAGGTCACCGTGGGCTACATCTACATGCTCAAGCTCTCGCACCTGGTCGACGACAAGATCCACGCCCGCTCGATCGGTCCGTACTCGCTGATCACCCAGCAGCCGCTCGGCGGCAAGGCGCAGTTCGGCGGCCAGCGCTTCGGCGAGATGGAGGTCTGGGCGCTCGAGGCGTACGGCGCCGCGTACACCCTGCAGGAGCTCCTGACCGTCAAGAGCGACGACGTGGAGGGCCGCAGCAAGGTCTACGAAGCGATCGTCAAGGGCGACGTGCCGGAGGCCCCGGGTCTGCCCGAGTCGTTCAACGTCCTCGTCCGCGAGCTCCAGAGCCTGTGCCTCGACGTCGAGCTGTTGAAAGTTTGAAGAACGGATCCCGTAGGCCCCGAAAGTCTTAGAAGGAGGCAAAAGCATTGCAGCCACTCAGCAGCTTTCATCAGCCGGAGTCCCTGAAGGACTTCAACGCGATCAAGATCTCGGTCGCGTCGCCCGAAAAGATCCGTTCCTGGAGCTACGGTGAGGTCACCAAGCCGGAGACCATCAACTACCGGACCTTCAAGCCGGAGCGCGACGGGCTCTTCTGCGCCAAGACCTTCGGCCCGATCACCGACTGGGAGTGCCTCTGCGGCAAGTACAAGCGCATGAAGCACCGCGGCGTGATCTGCGACAAGTGCGGCGTCGAGGTCACCCGTTCGCGCGTGCGCCGCGAGCGCATGGGCCACATCGAGCTCGCCTGCCCGGTGTCGCACGTCTGGTTCTTCAAGGGCCTGCCGAGCCGCATCGGCCACCTGCTCGACATCAGCCTGCGCGACCTCGAGCGCATCCTGTACTTCGAGAGCTACGTCACGATCGACCCGGGCGAGACCGACCTCAAGGACCGCGAGCTGCTCTCGGAGGAGCGCTTCCGCGAGGTGCGCGACAAGTTCGGCGCCGAGTCGTTCGACGCCCGCATGGGCGCCGAGGCGATCAAGGAGCTCCTGTCGCGCATCGACGTCGACGAGCTGTCCGAGGAGCTCCGCATCGTCATGAAGACGGAGACCTCGCAGATCCGCCGGCTGAAGGCGGCCAAGCGCCTGAAGGTGGTCGACGCCTTCCGCAAGAGCGGCCACCGGCCGGAGTGGATGATCCTGGACGTGATCCCGGTCATCCCGCCGGAGCTGCGTCCGCTCGTGCCGCTCGACGGCGGCCGCTTCGCGACCTCCGACCTGAACGACCTCTACCGCCGCGTCATCAACCGGAACAACCGGTTGAAGAAGCTCCTCGAGCTGCGCGCGCCGGAGGTGATCGTCCGCAACGAGAAGCGGATGCTCCAGGAGGCGGTCGACGCCCTGTTCGACAACGGCCGCCGCGGCCGCGTGCTCAAGGGCTCGAACAACCGGCCGCTCAAGTCGCTGTCGGACACCCTCAAGGGCAAGCAGGGCCGGTTCCGCCAGAACCTGCTCGGCAAGCGGGTCGACTACTCCGGCCGTTCGGTCATCGTGATCGGTCCGGAGCTCCATCTCCACCAGTGCGGCCTGCCGAAGAAGATGGCGCTCGAGCTGTTCAAGCCGTTCATCTACAACCGGCTCGAGGAGAAGGGCCTGGTCGGCACGATCAAAGCCGCCAAGGAGCTGGTCGAAGAAGAGGTCGACGAGGTCTGGGACGCGCTCGAGGAGGTCATCAAGGACCACCCGGTGCTCCTGAACCGTGCGCCGACCCTCCACCGCCTCGGCATCCAGGCCTTCCAGCCGGTGTTGATCGAAGGCAAGGCGATCAAGATCCACCCGCTCGTCTGCGCGGCGTTCAACGCCGACTTCGACGGCGACCAGATGGCGGTCCACGTGCCGCTGTCGCCCAAGGCGCAGATCGAGAGCAAGGTGCTCATGCTGTCGTCGAACAACATCCTGTCGCCGGCGCACGGGCGGCCGCTCGCGGTGCCGTCGCAGGATCTGGTGCTTGGCGGCTACTACCTGACGCTCCCGAAGCCCGGCGCGAAGGGCGATGGCCGGATCTTCCCGGACTTTGACTCGGTCGTTCTGGCGCTCGAGGCGAAGGAGGTCGAGACGCTGACCCCGATCCGGGTGCGCTACTCCGGCGAGTACATCAACCTCGACACGCAGTACGACAAGCAGGACATCGTGCACGCCGAGGTCGAGGTCCTGGAGAAGCAGCTCATCGAGACGACGGTCGGACGGGTGATCTTCAACAGCCACCTGCCGGCCGAGATCCCGTACATCAACGGTCTGCTCAAGAAGCGGGGCCTCCAGGATCTGGTCGGGTTCTGCTTCATCAGGCTGGGCAACGAGAAGACCGTCTCGATGCTCGACGAGCTCAAGGAGATCACCTTCTACTACGCCACCCGCGCGGGCATCTCGATCGGCATCGACGACATGGTGATCCCGCAGGAGAAGGAGGGGATCATCGGGCGTGCCCGCGACGAGGTGATCCAGATCGAGAAGCAGCGCTCGGCCGGCGTGATCACGGCCGGTGAGCGGCACAACAAGATCATCGACATCTGGCACCGCGTCACCGAGAACGTGTCCGAGGAGATGTTCCGGGACATGCAGCGGGTCGAGGAGGAGCGGGGCGAGTTCAACCCGATCAACCTGATGGCCGAGTCGGGTGCGCGAGGCTCGCGCGAGCAGGTCCGCCAGCTCGCCGGCATGCGCGGCCTGATGTCGAAGCCGTCGGGCGAGATCATCGAGACGCCGATCACCGCGAACTTCCGCGAGGGCCTCTCGGTGCTCCAGTACTTCATCTCGACCCACGGCGCGCGCAAGGGCCTGGCCGACACGGCGCTCAAGACCGCCGACTCCGGCTACCTGACCCGCCGCCTGGTCGACGTGGCGCAGGACGTGATCGTCTCCGAGGACGACTGCAGCACCATCGACGGCATCTACGTGTCGGCGATCATGGAGGGGGGCGATATCCTCGAGCCGCTGCGCGACCGTATCGTCGGCCGCGTCAGCCAGGAAGAGATCTACGATCCGATGACCGGCGAGCTCCTGCTCGACATCGGTCAGGAGATTACGGTGACGCTCGCCGCCAAGATCCAGGGCGCGGGCATCGAGCGGGTGAAGATCCGGTCGGTGCTCACCTGCGAGTCACGGCGCGGAGTGTGCGTGCTGTGCTACGGCCGCAACCTGGCGACCGGCAAGATGGTCGACATTGGCGAGGCGGTCGGCGTCATCGCGGCGCAGTCGATCGGCGAGCCCGGAACCCAGCTCACCATGCGCACGTTCCATTACGGCGGAACGGCGAGCCGGGTGTCGGAGGAGTCGAAGCACGTCGCCCGCAACCCGGGTGTCGTGAAGTTCCTCAACGTCTCCACGGTCGACTCGAAGAAGGGCGATCTGGTCGTCGTCAACCGCAACG
>CAZLBJ010000562.1:0-3607 GCA_964557755.1 uncultured Thermoanaerobaculia bacterium | reverse complement strand
GGGCGAGATCGCCCGCAACGTCCTCGCCTGCGCCGCCGAGGGCCAGTCGCCCGACGACGCCACCCAGGCCTGGATCGGCGAGCGCCAGGCCCTGGTCGAGCCGATCGACCGCCTGCTCGAAGAGCTCGCCGCCGCCGCCGCCGTCGACCTGGCGATGCTCACCGTCGCCAACCACCACCTCCGGCTGCTCGCCGAGGAGGGGTGAAGGGCCGCCGCTCAGTCCTGGTAGGCGAGGTCGTCGCCGTCGCCGTCGTCGTCGTCCTCGGCGAAGGCGGCCGACTTGTCGACGCCGTCGGCGATCCAGGCGAGGAACTCGGGGGAGCCCTCGGTGACGGCGAAGGCGAGGACCTCGGGGAGCTCGTAGGTGTGGAGCTCGTGGATGGTGGCCTTCAGGGCCTCGAGCTCGCTGTCGAGGGTCTTGATGATCAGCGCCAGCTCGCTGTCCTGGCAGATCTTCCCCTTCCAGCGGTAGAAGGAGCGCACGCCGGGGAAGATGTTGACCGAGGCGGCCTGGCGGCGGGCGACGATCTCCCGCGCCAACAGGTTCGCCTGGTCCTCGGTGCCGACGGTGGTGATGACGACGATGGCGCCCATGGCGGGGGAAAGCTACTCCAGCCTCCCCGGCGAGTCAAACACCCCGCCGGGTGGCTCGATGCCGCCCCCTCAGCGCCACTCGCCGTCGTCCTCGTCGTAGAGCAGCACGCGGATGCGGCCGGTGCGGCCGGTCACCCGCACGGCCGCCAGCAGGGCGCCGTCGGTGAGGTAGAGCGAGCCGGGCGTCGCCGTGCCGAGCGGGCCGAAGGCGGCGATGTCGGAGCGGTTGAAGCGGATCGGGTCGTCGCGGCGGCCGAGCGGATGGCCGCCCGGGTCGCGGGGCAGCGGTCCCTCCGGGAAGCCGAAGCCGATGCCGGAGGCGAAGCGCGCCACCCGCCGGGTGCCGCCGCCCGGCGCCGGCACCGGAGGGTCGTCGCCGTCGCGCACGTCGGCGGTGCGCACGCCGTCGCCGTCGCCGTCGAGGTGCAGCGACCAGGTGGTCGCCGCGCCGCCCTCGCCGGGATGGAACTTCACCCCCACGTTGGCGTTGTGGCGCACGGCGTAGGAGCGCGCCACGAAGAGGATGCGCGACGCCTCCGAGGCGGCCATGCGCAGCCGCAGTCGCGCCGTCGAGTGCAGCAGCGGCGGCGTCGAGACGAGCACCACGATACCGAGGATGGCGGTGGTGAGCAGCAGGTCTACGAGGGTGAAGCCGCCCCCGGCGGCGCGTCGTCTGAGATGCATCGGGCGGCTCCGTGAAAAAGCCGGGGGCGGACGGCGAGAGGTGGACCGCCCGCCCCCGGGAGGAGATCAGCGGGCGTCGTCCTCGGCCGCGTCGCCGTCGCCGGCGGCCGGACGGCGCGGCGAGCGCACCTTCTCGGTGAGGGTGGTCTCGCCCTCCAGGGCGAGATAGGGCTCCATGCGCTCGAAGGTCTTCTCGCCGATGCCGCGCACCAGCATCAGGTCCTCGAGCGCATCGAACGAGCCGTTCTCCTCGCGGTGCTCGACGATGCGCTGGGCGATGGACGGGCCGACCCGCGGCAGCAGGGAGAGCTGCTCGGCGTCGGCGCTGTTGATGTTGACCTTCCCTGCGGGGGCGGCCGCCGCGACGGCCGGCAGGGCCCCGGCGGCGACGACGAAAGCGACCAGGGCGGCGACGATGCGCTGCGCGGCGAGGCGCGACGGCGGCACGGAGGTGCGGCGGGCGGTGCTGCGGTGGCGGTTGCGGCGGTTCTGCGCGTGCTTCATGGTGCTTCTCCTTTTCGGGACTGCGTTTCGTGTGGACTGCGTTCTGCGTCGTGTGGCTTCTGAGGCTCGCTTCCGCGGCGAGCAGGTCGGTCTCGTCCCACCTCCTGTCTCCGGTTGACGTTCGCGCCCCTCCACATCAAGTCCCGGGCCAGGCGTGCCACGGGTACGCAAGTCACTGAAACGAAGAGGCTTAGATGGGAAGCGACGGCTCGCGCCGCGGCCGCCGCGGACCAGCGATCAGGCGGCGCCGGCCGCCGCCGAGGCGGGAGGTGGGGGAACAGCCTGTGCTGGCGGGGGAGACGGCCGCCGTCCAACGATTCTGTCGGCGGCAGGATCGTTGGACGCGGTTTGGACGGCGCCGTGGGATCGGGTAGATTGGCCGCCGTGAGCGAGACGCCCGACAGCCCGCCGCAGGACGCCGCCGAGGCCACGCCGGGCGCCGCCGTGCCGCCCGGCGAGCCGCTGGCGGCGGAACCGCCCGGCTCGCCGCGGCCGTCGCCGCCGCGGCTGCGCGACTACGCGGAGGCGCTGATCATCGCGGTGATCTTCGCCATCTTCGTGCGCACCTTCGTGGTGCAGGCGTTCAAGATCCCCACCGGCTCGATGGAGGACAACCTGCTGGTGGGCGACCACATCCTGGTCAACAAGTTCATCTACGCGTCCACCGCCGGCGAGATCGAGCGGTGGCTGCTGCCGGTGCGCGACGTGCGGCGCGGCGACGTGGTGGTGTTCAAGTACCCGGACGACCCGACGCGCGACTTCATCAAGCGCTGCGTCGGCCTGCCCGGCGACGAGGTGGAGCTGGTCGACAAGCGGCTCCACGTCAACGGCCGCCTGGTCCACGACGAGAGCTACACGCTGCACACCGACCAGCGCGTCTACTCGCGCTCGTCCTACCTGCCGCCGTCGTACAGCCGGCGCGACAACTTCGGCCCCTACCTGGTGCCGTCCGACAGCTACTTCTGCCTCGGCGACAACCGCGACAACTCGCGCGACTCGCGCTTCTGGCGCCGCACCACGGTGCCGGAGGAGTACGTCAAGGGGCGGGCGTTGCTCATCTACTGGTCGTTCGACCCGCGGGCGGCGCGGCGCGGCGGCGGTGGCGCCTGGGCGCGCGTGGAGCGCCTCGCCGCCAGCACCCGCGGCGAGCGCACCTTCGAGCTGGTGCGCTAGCGGGCCGGCCGGCGCCCGGACCCATGGGTTAGGATGGGGCCGATCTGATCGCTGGAGGGGTAACCATGAGGTTCGAGCGGGAAGCGGGGGAAGGCCGTCTCGGCTGCGTCGTCTGGTCGCTGCTGCTGGTCGTGGTGGCGGTCGTCGCCTGGCAGATGGTGCCGGTCAAGATCCGCACCTCGGAGCTGCACGACTTCATGATCGACGAGGCCAACTTCGCCGCTCAGCGCTCCACCGAGGGCCTCAAGAAGCGCGTCCTCGACAAGGCCAACGAGCTCGAGCTGCCGGTCGGCCCGAAGAACCTGACGGTCAGCAAGGAGCGCGAGCGCATCCGCATGCACACCGAGTACACCGTGGTGGTGGAGTTCCCGTTCGGCTTCACCTACGACTGGGACTTCGAGCACGACGTCAACCGGCCGATCTTCTACTACTGAGCCAGCTCCGCCTCCAGCGCGGCGAGCGCCGCCCCGGGGTCGGCGGCGGCGGTGAGCGGCCGGCCGACCACCAGCAGGTCGGCGCCGGCGGCGAGCGCCGCGACCGGCGTCGCGGTGCGCCGCTGGTCGTCGCCCGCCGGCGCCGCCACGCCGGCCGGCCGGATGCCCGGCGTCACCAGCGCGAACGGGCGCCGGTGGCGCGGCCGCAGCAGCGCCAG
>CAZLBJ010000561.1:0-3102 GCA_964557755.1 uncultured Thermoanaerobaculia bacterium | reverse complement strand
GAGCAGCGGCCCGAGGCCCACCGCGGGGTCGAGGCCGCGCTGCAGGCGGGCGCCGTGGCGGCGGCGCTCGAGCTCGTCCTCGCCGGCGGCGCGCCCCGCCGCGGCGACGAGCGGCTCGAGGCGCAGCGGCACCTCGCCGGGGCCGATCCAGGCGGGGCCGGTGAGGCGGCCCTCGGCGGCCCGGCGGCCGTCGAACGAGACGCCGTTCTTGCTCCCCAGGTCGCGCAGCAGCCAGGCGCCGCCGGCGTCGCCGGCGAGGCGGGCGTGGCGGCGCGACACGCGGTCGTCGTCGATCGTGACGTCGCAGCCGGCGTCGCGGCCGAGCAGGTAGGCCCGTCCCTCCTCGAGGTGGAACACCGACACCGGCCCCTCGGCGGCGAAGACGGACAGACGTGCCGGCATACGGCGGGTCAGCTCCTCACAACCCGTTGTTCTTCCACAGCAGGCTGAAGTGGAGGGTGCGGGCGGCGGCGCGCAGCTCGCCGGCGACGTTGACCAGGTCGCGCGCCGAGCGCCAGACGTCGGGCACGTCGTCGCCGGCGTGGTTGTCCACCTTGCGCTCGAACGCCTCCACCTTCTGGATCGCCGGCACGAGCTGGTTCGTCTCGTACTTGTCGCGAGCGCTGGCCAGGACGTCCTCGAGGTCGACGAGCACCGCCGGCTCGATGGCGCTGGCGTGGGCGGCGAGCAGGTCCTCGAGGCGGTCGAGCTTGGCGACGATGACGGTGTCCACCGGCCGCGACTCGACGACGATCAGGAACTCCGAGAAGTCGCCCTTGCCGCCGCGCACGCGGTAGCTGCCGGCACCCATCGACTCGGTGACGTCGCGGAAGGGGCCGCCGAGCGGCGCCGAGAACAGGCGCAGCGGGCAGCCCGGAGCGTAGGCCAGGTCGTGGGTGTAGAGCTCGACCGTCACCACGCCGCGGAAGGAGAGCGGGCCGCTGGCCGGCGGCTCGATGCGCAGCAGCAGCGGGAAGCCGGCCGGCAGCGCGGTGAGCGACGGCAGCCGCGAGAGGACGGCGGTGTCGAGCGGAGTCACCTGCTGCACCGACAGGCCGAGGCTCTGCGCGGTGAGGCCGACGGCGTCCTCGAAGGTGATCGTCAGCTCGGCGCCGACCCCGGCCACCTCGAGCTCGGCCACCGCCTGGTCGCCGTCGACGGTGACCGAGACGACGCCGGCGGCCGCCGGCGCCGCCACGGCGAGGACGGCGAGCAGCCAGGCCAGGAGCAGGCGACGGGGACGGTGAGCAAGCATGGGCAAGGGCTGCAGGCGCGAAGCCTCCGGCGGTGCAGAGAACGGATCGGGTGACGGTGTCATGACAGGTTAGCTCCTCAGGTAATTCGCCTGCAAGCCCGGCCGCGGCAACGGCGCGCTGGACCCGCGCCTTGCTCGATACACGAAACCCTTGCCGCCTTGCATTCAAGATCGGGGCCAGCGGCTGCCGCCCCGGGGGGGGCCGGCGGCCGCGGAAAGGCCGCTATCATGGGCAGGTGCCGTCCCTCCCCGAGCGCCGCCCGTACCGCTCCCTCCTCGTCCTGCTGGTCGCCGCGTCCGCCGCCGCCGCGCCGTGGCAGGCGGCGGAGCCGCAGGCCCCGCCCCCGTCGCCGTCCTCGTCCCCACGGATGCAGGGACTGCCGCCGGCGCCGCCGCCGTCGGGAATCCGGCCGTCGCAGCGCCCGGCCGAGCCGCAGGCGCCGCCGGACGGGCCGTTGCCGCGCCGCGCCGCCACCCGCGCCCTCGACGAGGCGCTGGTGCTCGAGGTGCGCGGCCTCGAGCGGGCGGCGGCCGACGCCGCGCTGCGCGCCGCCGCCGCCGAGGTACGCGCGCTGGAGGCCCTGCTCGACCCGCGCGGCGCCGCCGCCGGCGGCCTCGGCGCGCTCAACGCCGCCGCCGGCGGCGATCCGGTGGTCCTCGACCCGCGGCTGGTCGAGCTGCTCGACCGCGCGCTGGCGTTCTGCGTCTGGTCCGGGCAGGCGCACGGGCCGTTGGGTGGCGACCTGTACGCCCTGTGGGGCTTCGAGTCGGGGTCACCCGAGCATGCGGCGGGGCGCCCCGCCGCCGCCGCGCTGCGCCGCGCCTCCGACGCCGCCGGCTGCGACCGCCTGCGCCTCGACGCCGCCTCCGCGCAGGCGCAACTCGCCGCCGGCTCGCGGGTCGAGCCCTGGGGCTTCGCCCGCGGCTTCCTCGCCGACCGCGCCATGGCGGTGCTCGTCGAGCACGGCGCCGAGGACGCCTGGGTCGAGCTCGGCTGGGTGCGCCGCGCCCCCGGCTCGCGCGACGAGGCCGGCTCGCCGGAGGACCACGGCCGCGGCTGGCCGGTGACGCTGCCGGTCTTCCCCGGCCAGCACCGGCCGCTCGACCGCGTGTGGCTGCGCGACGAGGCGCTCGCCGTCGCCTCCGCCCTGCACCGGCCGCTGCTCGTCGGCGGCGACCGCCACGCGCCGTTCCTCGACCAGCGCAACGGCCGGCCGGCCGAGGGGGTGACCGGCGTCGTCACCGTCACCGAGCTCGCCGTCGACGCCGAGGCGCTGGCGGCCGCCCTGATGATCCTCGGCAACCGCGAGGGCCTGCTGCGCGCCGGCGTCCTGCGCCCCTCGCCGGCGGTGCTCTGGCTGCTCGGCGGCGGCGACGGGGTGCCGGTGCAGGCGCAGCACGACTGGTCGCGCATCGCGCTACGTTGAGGAATCACCGGAAGTACCAGGTGATCCGTCCCACCTCCTCGCCCTTCCAGAGCTGGCGCAGCGCCAGGCTGTGCCCCTCGCCGAGCTCGTCGCCTTTGACCGCGAAGGAGGCCTGGGCGCGGCAGCCGGCGGGGAGCGCGACGTCGGGCACCACGGTGCGCGGCTGGCTTGGCACCCGCAGCCCGTCGTCCGTCTTCTCGATCAGCGGCTTCGTCCGGCGCAGCTTGGCTTCGAGGGCGGGGGGGACCTTCAGGAACACCTCGCTCTTCGCCGGCAGGCGCTGCACCACCTCGAAGGTGAAGCGCCGCTGGCTGTCCGGCGTGCCGGCGAGGAAGAACGGCAGGTGGCCGGCGCCGCCGGCCTCGACGACGTGGACGTTGCGCCAGGCGACGCCGCGGCTGCGCAGGAAGGCGCGGTACT
>CAZLBJ010000560.1:0-8565 GCA_964557755.1 uncultured Thermoanaerobaculia bacterium | reverse complement strand
CAGGAGGTGCTGTTCGGGCCGGAGATCTCCACCCTCGCCATCGGCACCGAGATCGTGCCGCTGGCGCGGCCGCCGCGGGCGGTCGACGACGCAGTCTACGTCCCCGTCGAGTTCTTCACCGAGACCTGGGGGCGGCTCACCGACCTCGACGTGCGTTACGACGCGACGCGCCGCGCCCTGCGCGTGACGCGGCGCCAGGAGCGGCCGCTGACCGTGTCGACCGACGTCGTCCACCTGCAGGGGGTGACGACGGTGGTGCTGGAGTTCTCGCAGCGGCCGCGCTACCGCGTCGTGCAGCGGCCCGGCGGCCTCGACGTGCTGGTGCAGGGCGCCGAGCTGACCGCCACCGGCCGGCGCCGCGTCGACGACCCGCTGGTCGACGGCATCCTGGTCGGCCGCGACCGCGTCGCCCTCGACCTGTCGCCGGGGGTGAGCGCCGACTCCTACACGCTGGAGAGCCCGTTCCGCCTCGTCTTCGACGTCGTCGCCGGCGGCGCGCCGGCCGGCCCGGGCCTCCCCGGCGGCGAGCCGGGACCCGGCCTGCCGGGGCCGGAGCTCGAGCGGCCGCCGCCACCGGAGGGAATCCGCATCATCGTCCTCGACCCCGGCCACGGCGGCAGCGAGACCGGCGCCGTGGGGCCGAGCGGCGTCGAGGAGAAGGAGCTGACGCTGCTCCTGGCGCGCTCGCTCAAGGCGCGGCTGGAGAGCGCGCTGGGCGTACGCGTCGTCCTCACCCGCGACGAGGACGCCAACCTGCCGCACGAGACGCGCACCGCCATCGCCAACCAGAACAAGGCTGACCTCTTCGTCTCGCTGCACCTCAACTCCGCCTTCGGTCCGAGCGCCCACGGCGCCGAGACCTACTTCCTCAGCGCCACCGCCAGCGACGAGCGGGCGGCGCGCGCCGCCGAGGTCGAGAACCGCTCCGCCGCCGGGGCCGGCGCCGGCTCCGGTGCCGGCGCGCCGCAGGGCGACGACCCGCTCTACGACCTCCAGCTCATCCTCTGGGACCTCGCCCAGACGCACTTCCTCGAGCAGAGCCAGCGCCTGGCGACGCTGATCCAGGGCGAGCTCAACTCCGCCCTCGAGCTGCGCGACCGGGGGGTCAAGCAGGCGCCGTTCCTGGTGCTGATGGGCGCCGCCATGCCGGCGGTGCTGATCGAGGTCGGCTTCCTCTCCAACCCCGAGGAGGAGCGCCGGCTGCAGGACCCCGCCTCCCGCGCCGAGCTCGCCGACGCCCTGGTGCGCGCCATCGGCCGCTACAAGCAGCAGGGGGAGGGCACCACGGCCGCCGGCGGCGCCGGCGCCGCGGACGACGAGGACGCACGGTGAGCCGCCGCGCCGTGCTCGCCACGGCCGCGGCCGTGGCGCTGGCCGCCGTCGTCGCCGCCGCCTGGTGGTGGCTGCGCCAGCCCGCCGGCGACGTCGGCGCGGCGCGCCCCGGCGGCACGCCCGGCGACGAGCTGCGGCTGGCGGTCGAGCTCTACTTCCCCGGCACCGGCACGACGCTCGAGCGCGAGCGCCGCGAGCTGGCGGTGGCCGACGACCCCGAGGAGCAGCTCGCCGCCCTCGCCCGCGCCCTCGCCGAGGGGCCGCGCCGCCCCGGCATGAACCCGCCGCTGCCGCCCGGCGTCGAGGTGCGCGGCGTGTCGCTGGGGCAGGGCGGGGTGGTCTACGTCGACCTGGTGAGCGAGGACGGCTCGCCGCCGCCCGCCGGCGGCAGCACCGAGGAGCGGCTGCGCGTCTACTCGCTGGTCAACACCCTGGTGCTCAACGTCGCCGAGGCGAAGAGCGCCGTGCTGCTTTGGAACGGCGCTCAGCCGGCGACCCTGAGCGGCCACCTCGACCTCTCGCGGCCGCTGCTGCCGGACCCGTCCGTCGTCGCGCCGAGCCGGCCGGCGCCGCCGCCGCCGGAGGGCGGCGCGCGGTGAGCGCCATCGGCGTCTTCGACTCCGGCATCGGCGGCCTCACCGTGGTGGCGGAGCTGCGCCGCCGGCTGCCGGACGAGTCGATCGTCTACCTCGGCGACACGGCGCGCCTGCCCTACGGCTCGAAGTCGCCCGAGACGGTGACCTCGTACACGCGCAAAAACGTCGCCTTCCTGCTCGGCCGCGGCGTCAAGGCGGTGGTGGTGGCCTGCAACACCGCTTCGGCGCTCGCCCTGCCCCACCTCACCGCGCCGGTGCCGGTGTGGGGGGTGATCGAGCCGGGGGCGCGGCGCGCCGCCGCCACCACCGCCGGCCACGTCGGGGTGATCGCCACCGAGTCGACGGTGCGCTCCGACGCCTACGCCGCGGCGCTGCGCCGCATCGACGCGCGCCTCCGCGTCGACAGCCGGCCCTGCCCGCTGTTCGTGCCGCTGGTCGAGGAGGGGTGGCACGACGATCCGGTCACCGAGCAGGTGGCGGCGCGTTACCTCGGGCCGCTGGTCGCCGGCGGCATCGACACGCTGGTCCTCGGCTGCACCCACTATCCGCTGCTGCGGCCGCTGCTCGCGCGCGTGGTGGGCCCCGGCGTCACCCTGGTCGACTCGGCGGCCAGCACCGCCGACGAGGTGGCGCGCGGCCTCGCCGCGGCCGGCCTCGCCGCGGCGCCCGGCACCGCCGTCGAGCACCGCCTCTACGTCACCGACGCGAGCGCCGGCTTCGCCACCTTCGCGCGCCGCATCCTGGCCGACGAGAGCGTCCGCCTGGAGTGGGTCGAGGTGGTCTGAAACCCGCCGCCGGCGCGCCGCATCGGCCGCTTTCGGGGGAGTTGTGCAAATGGTGAAGGGTCTCTAGAGTAGAGAATCCATGCATACCGCCGGCACACTGGTGCACGCCACCTTCCTGGCCCAGGCCGTCGAGGCGATCCTCGTCGCCGGCCTGCTGCTGGGGTTCCACCGCCTCTACCGGCGCGCCTACCTGCGCGACTGGGCGTGGGGGTGGACGGCGCTGGCGGTGTTCCTCGTCGCCGGCGCCGCCGGCCTGGCGGCGCTGCCGGTGCTCGGGCCGCGCCATCCGCTGGCCCTGCTGCTGGCGGCGCTGTCGTCGATCGCCGCCTACTGGAACGTCGCCTGGCTGCTGCTCGGCTGCTACGAGGTGGTGACCGGGCGGCCGGTGGGGCGGCGGCGGCGCGGGCTGCTGCTCGCCGCGCTGGCGGTGGTGGGCACGGCGGCGGCGCTGCTGCTGATGGAGGCGCCGGCCAGCCTCGCCGAGCAGTTCTACGGCCGCGTCGGCGTGCGTGCGCTGCCGGCCGGTCTCGCCTTCCTCGCCGCCGGCGTCATGGTGTGGCGCGGCGGGCCGCGCCACGGCCGCGAGACGGTGCTCGGGCCGCGCTTGGTGGGTGCCGGCCTCGGGCTCTACGGCGCCGTGCAGCTCGCCACCTTCGGTTTCGGTCTCGCCCAGCTCGCCGCCGGCGCCTTCTTCGGCGCCATCGGGCTGCTCGGCCTGGTCGACCTGCTGCTGCTCTCCTTCATCGGCCTCGGCATGGTCATCTGGCTGCTCGAGGAGGAGCGGCTGGGGGCGGTGCGCAGCGCCCGGCACGCCGAGCACCTGGCGCGCCACGACCCGCTGACCGGGCTGCCCAACCGGCGGCGCTTCCTCGACGAGCTGGAGGCCTCGATCGAGGCCGGCCGGGGGTCGCCGGGGCCGGCCGGGGCGCTGCTCTACTTCGACCTCGACCGCTTCAAGGTGATCAACGACTCGCTGGGCCACGCCTTCGGCGACCGCGTGCTGGAGGCGGTCGGCGAGCGGCTGAGCGCGGTGCTCGGCGACCACGAGACGGTGGCGCGCTTCGGCGGCGACGAGTTCGCCGTGCTGCTGCCCGGGGTGCGCGACGAAGCGGCGGCGGCGGGCGCCGCCCGCGAGCTGCTCGAGCTGCTGCGCCGCCCGCTCGAGGTCGCCGGCCGCGAGGTCTTCGTCGGCGCCTGCGCCGGCGTCTGCCTCTACCCGCGCGACGGCCGCGACGCCCACACCCTGGTGAAGAACGCCGAGACCGCCCTCTACGGCGCCAAGGAGCGGCGCGAGGGCGGGCTGCAGGTGTTCCAGCCGAAGATGAACGTCGAGGCCAACCGCACGCTGTCGCTCGAGACGCGGCTGCGGCGGGCGCTCGACAACGACGAGCTGGCGCTCTTCTACCAGCCGGTGCTCGACCTCGCCAGCGACCGCCTGGTCGGCTTCGAGGCGCTGCTTCGCTGGCGCCTGCGGCCGCACCGCTACCTGCGCCCCGACCGCTTCCTGCCGCTCGCCGAGTCGATCGGCCTGGTGGAGGAGTTCGACGGCTGGGCGCTGGCCACCGCCGCGGCGCAGCTCGCCGACTGGCGGCGGCAGGGCTTCGAGCAACTGTACGTGGCGGTCAACCTGTCGGCGCGGCGCTTCGAGAACCCGGACCTGCCGCGCCAGGTGGGCGACGTGATCGCCGCCAACGACCTGCCGCCGGAGTCGCTGGAGCTGGAGATCACCGAGACGGTGGCGATGCGCGACCCGCAGGCGTCGAGCGTCGTGCTGGAGGCGCTCAAGCGGCTCGGCGTGCGGGTGGCGATCGACGACTTCGGCACCGCCTACTCGTCGCTGCTCTACCTGCGCACTTTCCCCATCGACTCGCTGAAGATCGACCGCTCGTTCGTCGCCGGCATCGTCGACGAGCCGGCCGACCAGGAGATCGCCGCCTCGCTGATCCGCCTCGCCCACGCGCTCGGCGTCAAGGTGGTGGGGGAGGGCGTCGAGACGGCGGCGCAGCTCGAAGCGTTGCGCATGCACGGCTGCGACCGGGTGCAGGGCTACTACCTGTCGCCGCCGACCAGCGCCGCCGAGTGCACCCAGCTGCTCGAGCGCGGCCCCTGGCGCCCGGCGCGCGCCGAGTAGCCGGCGGCGGTGGCACGGCGGCCGCTACAATGGGCGGCCTATGAACGAGCGAGACGACTACCGCCGCGCCGGCGGCCGCGCCGCCGGCGAGCTGCGCCCCGTGCGCATCGAGATGGGACCGATGAAGTACGCCGAGGGCTCGGCGCTGATCGAGATGGGCGACACCCGCCTGCTGGTCGCCGCCAGCGTCGACAACCGCGTCCCCCACTTCCTCGCCAACAGCGGCCGCGGCTGGGTGACCGGCGAGTACGCCATGCTGCCGCGCGCCACCGCCAGCCGCTCGACGCGCGAGGTCACCCGCGGCCGGCCGAGCGGCCGCAGCTCGGAGATCCAGCGCCTGATCGGCCGCAGCCTGCGCGCGGTGGTCGACTTCGCGGCGCTGGGCGAGCGCACCATCACCGTCGACTGCGACGTGCTGCAGGCGGACGGCGGCACCCGCACCGCCGCGATCACCGCCGGCTACTGCGCCCTCGCCGCCGCCTGCGCGCGCCTGCTGCTCACCGGCGACGTCGAGCGCTGGCCGTTGTCGGGGCAGGTGGCGGCGGTGTCGTCGGGCATCGTCGACGGCCGGCCGCTGCTCGACCTCGAGTACGTCGAGGACGCCGGCGCCGAGGTCGACCTGAACGTCGTCGCCACCGACGGCGGCGCCATCATCGAGATCCAGGGTACCGGCGAGGAGCGCGCCTTCACGCGGCAGGAGATGGACGTGCTGGTCGACCTGGCGCTCGCCGGCATCGGGCGCCTCGCCGCGGTGCAGCGCGACGCCCTGGCGGCGACCATGGAGGAGGTGGACGCGGTACTGGCGCGCGGCCGCCGGCGGCCCGCCCCGGCCAAAGACGAGGCGGACCTGTGGGGCGCGCCGTGAGCCGCTAGATGCGGGTGCCGCGCAGCGGGATCTCGACCACCGGCTGCTTGGCCAGGCCCGTACGCAGGCGGATCTTCTCCTCGAACTCGCCGCGCGGCAGCTCCGGACCGAGGGTGATCATGACGTTGTAGTGCCGCCCCTCCTCGACCGGCTGGAGCTCCACGCCGACGCCCTCCGGCAGGCTGTCCTGCTCCACCGTGGGCGCCAGGTCCTCGACGGCGTAGTTCTTGAGGATGACCGTGGCGCCGGTCTCGTCGTCGACCACGATGCGGCCGAAGTCGGCCTCGGCGGGGGTCAGCACCACCATCGGGCGGATGAAGCCGGAGACCGGGATGCCGACCTCCTTCTGCCTCGGGTGGTTGGTGGTCAGCCGCACGTAGTCGGCCAGCGGCCCGACCGGCGCCTTGCCGTAGTCGAGCGTGAGGGTGACCACCCACTGGTTGCCCTTGCCCTGCTCCTGCTTCTCCTCCTCGGTGGCGAGGCGGGTGTCGACGGTGAGGAACGGGTAGGGCGACTGCGCCTCGAGGATCTTCAGGTCCTCGACGTCCTGGGTGAAGACGATCTGCTCCACCGTGCCGGGGTCGCTGTTCTGCGGTTGGATGAAGCGGGCGAACCCGGGGCGGAGGTAGACGGAGGGCTCGACGGTGGCCTTGATGGTGAGCACGATCCGCGGGTTGTCCGGATCGTTGGTGAGCACCGTCATGCCCTTGGCGATGCCGCCGGCGAAGTCGGTGGTGTCGACCACCGCGTGGATCTTGCCGCTGGCGCCGGGAGCGATGGTGGCGTCGTAGTCGGCCACCGTGCAGCCGCAGGCGGGGCGCACCTCGGTGATCTCGAGCGGCGCGGTGCCCTCGTTGCGGATGACGAAGTCGAGGACGACCTCCTCGCCCTTGTTCACCTTGCCGGCGTCGTACACCGGCTCGGCGGCGACCGCCTTCGGCTGGCGCGTCTCGGTCGCGGCCTCCTGGGCGAGCGCCGTCAGGGCGCCGGCGAGGGTGAGGCAGAGTGCCAAGATGGCATACAGGTTACGTGGTTTCATTGCTGATACTCCTCCGCTATCCTTCCGGTGACTGGTGGATCTTGACAACGATGGCCGACGACAGCGCATTCCCCGATCGAGCCGCCGACGGCCGTTCCTCTCTCTGCCAAACGCCGCCGAGCCGCGCTCCGCGATGACGGCGGAGCTGAAGCTCGAGGTCCACCTGATCGCAATCGGGGGGAGCGGCATGGCGCCGCTCGCCTGCCTGCTGCAAGAGCTCGGCCATGCCGTGCGGGGCTCGGACCAGCCGCTCTACCCGCCGATGAGCACGCTGCTGGCCGCCGCCGGAATCATACCGCAGGCCGGCTGGGACGCCGCCCACCTCGTCCCCGAGCCCGACCTCGTGGTGATCGGCAACGCGGTGCATCGCGACAACCCGGAGGCGGTCGAGGCGGAGCGCCGCGGGCTGCCGATCTACTCGATGCCGCAGGCGCTCGCCCGCTTCCTCCTCGCCGGCCGCCGGCCGCTGGTGGTCGCCGGCACGCACGGCAAGACGACCACCACCTCGCTCGCCGCCTGGGTCTACAGCGACGCCGGCGCGGCGCCCGGCTTCCTGGTCGGCGGCGTGCCGAAGAACCTGGGGGTGAGCTTCGCCGCCGGCCGCGGCGAGCGCTTCGTGGTCGAGGGCGACGAGTACAACGCCGCCTACTTCGACCGCGGCCCGAAGTTCCTCCACTACCGGCCGGAGACGCTGGTGCTTACCAGCGTCGAGCACGACCACGCCGACCTCTACCCGACGCCGGAGTCGCTGCTCGACGCCTACGGCCGGCTGGTCGAGCTGGTGCCCGGGCACGGCCGCGTGATCGCCTGCGGCGACCTCCCCGAGGTGCGGCGCGTCGCCGCCCGCGCGCGCGCCCCGGTGACCTTCTACGGCCTCGGCCCCGACAACGACGTGCATCCGGCGGACGGCGTCGAGGCGGTGGCCGAGACGGCGCTGCCGGGAAGCACCGGCAGCCGCTTCGCGCTCGACGACCCGGAGGCCGGCCGCGTCGAGGTGGTGCTGCCGATGGCCGGCGACTACAACGTGGTCAACGCCCTCGGGGTGTGGGCGGCGGCGCGCCGCGACGGGCTGCCGGCGGCGGTGGTGGCGCGCGCCCTCGGCCGCTTCGCGGGCGCCGCCCGGCGCCAGGACGAGGTGGGCACCGCCGGCGGCGTCACCGTGGTCGACGACTTCGCCCACCACCCGACGGCGGTCGAGCAGACGCTCGCCGGCCTGCGCCGCCGCTATGCCGGCCGCCGCCTCACGGTGCTCTTCGAGCCGCGCAGCCTCACCGCCGGCCGCCGCTTCTTCCAGCAGCGCTACGTCGACGCCTTCGCCGGCGCCGAGCGCGTGCTGCTGGCGCCGGTGCACTACGCCGGCCGCTGGCCCGCCCCGGAGCTGCTCGACCTCGACCGCCTGGTCGCCGACCTCGCGGTGCGCGGCGTCGAGGCGCGCGCCCCGGGCGACGCCGAGGCGATGCTCGCCGCCGCCCTCGCCTGGGCGGCGCCGGGCGACGTCTTCGTCACCATGTCGTCGGGCTCCTTCGCCGGCCTGCCGCACCGCCTGCTCGAGGCGCTGGCTGCGCACGGCGCGGACGGCTCAGCCGGCTGACGCCAGCCGCGCCTCCAGCGTGCGGCCGCCCCACAGCTCGCGCAGCCGCACCGCCTCCTCGGCCGCCGCCGGGTCGGCCAGCGCCTCGCCGGCGGCCAGCGCCGCCGCCGGCACCAGGCCGATGATCTCGCTCTCCAGCACATTCACGCCGTAGCGCGCGGCTTCCTGTTTCACGGCATCGAAGACGCGGACGATCGGCGTCTCCTCGTAGTTGGTCAGGTTCATC
>CAZLBJ010000559.1:0-6729 GCA_964557755.1 uncultured Thermoanaerobaculia bacterium | reverse complement strand
CACCCCTCGCCGTCCCCTGCACCCCCCGCTCCTCCCCAAAGTCCGACCGAAGCGGAACGTCCCCCGGACGGCGCCCCTCCTCCCCGCGCCGTCCCCCGGCATCCCGCCTCGCCTTCTGATTACACCGGTTTCACCACGATCTGCTTGTAGTGGCCGGTTCCGTCGGAGGCCGTGGTCACTCCGGGCTCGTCGGCCAGGGTGAGGTGGACGATGCGGCGGTCGGCGGGGCTCATCGGCTCCATGCGGGCCGGGCGCTGGTTGCGGCGCACCTCGGCGGCGACCTGCTGGGCCAGCGAGCGCAGCCGCTCCTCGTGGATCTCGTGGAAGTCGCCGCAGTTCACGCGCACCAGCGTCGACTCCCCGGCCACACCGCGCATCGCCCGCGGCACCAGGTGCTCGATGGCGCGCAGCAGGTCGCCGCCCTCGGCGAGCACCAGCGCCTCGTCCGGACCGCTCAGCTCGACCTCGAACCGGCCGTCCCCCTCGAACACCTGGTACTCGACGTCGATGCCGGCCACGTCCAGGATGCGGTCGAGGCCCTTGCGGCAGGCGTCGGCCAGCTCGCCGCGCGCCTCGGTGTAGCGCTCCGAGGCCGAGCGCGAGCGCTCCGGCAGCTCCACCAGGTCCTCGCGGCGCTCCGGCTCGGCCTGCCGCCCGCCGCGCTCGCGCTGGCTGCCGCCGCGCCCACGGCCACGCCCACGGCCGCGGCGCCGGCCGCCCTCGCGGCCCCCACCTTCGCGGCCGCCACCCTCGCGGCCGCCACCTGCCCGCGGCTCCTCCTGCCGGGGCGGTGTCTCCTCCTGCCGGGGCGCCGGCTGCGCCTGGGCCGGCTGCGGTCCACGGCCGCCCCCGCCGCCCCCGCCGCGGCCCTGGCCCTGCCCGCGATCGACTTGCCGGCCGCCGCCCTTGCCGCGGCCTTCCGGGGCGACCGGGGCACGGCCGCCCTGGCCGCGATCGGCTTGCCTGCCGCCACCCTGCTCCCGCCGCGCCCCCGGCTCGCGGCCGCCGGCGTGCTGGCCGCCGGAGGGCCGGCCGCCGCCTGAGCGCCCGCCGCCTTGACGGCCGCCGCCGCCGCCCCGGCCGCCGCGCCCACGGCCGTAGGTCGGCGCCTCGAGGCGGCCGCGGCCGCCGGCGAACTCGGGGTCCTGGTTGACCAGGTCCGGCGGCTGCCGGTGCTCGTCGTCGTCGTCGTGGGGCTCGGCGCCGGGGCGCCGGCCGGGGGCGGCTTCGAGCTCGCCGGCGCCCGCCTGGCGGGAGGCGCCACGGGGCACCGCCTCGCCGCGGCGGGCGGGGTCGCCCGGCTCGCGCTCGATCGCCGGGATCTCCACCGGCGGCCGGCGCGGGTCGTCGGCGTCGACCTCGATGATCACCCGCTTCCTGAGCTTGAGGAAGCCGTGCTTCTTGTCGACCTCTCGAAAGGCCACCTCGTCCGGCGGCAGGTCGAAGTGGGAGGCGGCAGCGATCACCGCCTGGCGAATGGAGTTGCCGGAGAAGAACTTTCTCTTGCTCATTTGGAAGCCACCCGTCGGGAGCCACGGCTCCCCTTTTGCGCCTTCGGCGGCTTGGCCGCCGGCGCCGATTCGTCGTCTTTTTTCTTGTGCATCCGGTTCAGGATGCCCTGCTGCAGGATCGTCAACACGTTGTTGGTCAACCAGTACAGCACCAGGCCGCTCGGGAAACCGAGGAAGAACAGGGTCCATACGATGGGCAGCGCCTGCATCAGGCGGCGCTGCATCGGGTCCCCGGCCATCGGCGTCATGCGCTGCTGGAGGAATTGCGTCGCCCCCATGATGATGGGCAGCGCGTAGAACGGATCGGGGCGCGACAGGTCGTCGATCCACAGGATCCACGGCGCGCCCCGCAGCTCCACCGCAGCGGTGAGGAGCTGGTAGAAGGCGAACAGCACCGGCATCTGCAGCAGCATCGGTACACAGCCGCCGGCAGGGTTGACCCCCGCCGTGCGGTAGAGCTGCTGCATCTCCTCGTTCATCTGCCGCTGCGCTTCGAGGTTCATCTTGCCCTGCTTGTCGCGCAGCTTGCCCCGCCACTTGGCCCGGACCGCCTGCATCTGCGGGTTGAGCTCCTGCATCTTGCGCATCGACACGAAGCTCTTGTGGGTCAGCGGCGCCAGCAGGATCTTGATGACCAGCGTCACCAGCACGATCGCCCAGCCGTAGTTGTGGACCACGTTGTCGTGGATCCACAGCAGGCCCCAGAGGATCGGCACGGCGATCGGCCGCAGCCAGCTCCAGATCGTCACCGTGCGCTCGAGATCGTAGGGCAAGTCCTTGAGGCGCTGGTACTTCTTGGCCCCCCAGTAGGCGCGCAGGTCGATGCTGTCGCCGACCGGCGCCACCAGCAGGGCGAGGTCGCGCGGCAGGTCCTCGTCCGCCTCGCTCAGCTCGTCCTCGGGGGGCAGCGGCCGGAAGCGCCAGCCCTGGCCCGGCGACGGCTCCGCCAGGTAGGGCAGGACGGAGACGGAGCGCAGCGGCGCCTGCGGGATGAGCGCGGCCAGGAAGTAGTTGTCCTCGAGGCCCACCCAGCGCAGCGCCCCCACCGGCAGCTCGGTGCGCTCCTCGGTGCCGGCGGGCTGCAGGCGTTCGACGTCCTCGCCGGCCTCGTAGATGGCGGCGCGCTGCGCGAACCGGTCCTCCAGCTCCTCGGCCGAGGGGTTGCGCAGGCCGGGGCCGACGAAGAGCGCCCACTCGCGGGGCTGCCGGACCTCGACCTGGAGGTCGAAGACGCCGTCCTCGTGGAACAGGAAGCGCTTCTCGGCGCGGCCGGCGTCGCCGGCGTAGCGCATCACCACCCGCGTCTCGCCGTTCACGGTGGAGCGCTCGACGGCGAACAGCTGGTCGTTGAGCGCCAGCGGCTCGCCGGCGTTGTCGACGAGGGCGAACGGGTAGCGCCCGTCCTGGCGGCGGCGCACCAGGTCGAGCAGCTCGCCGTCGTGGCTGCGGTGCTCCTTGAGGACGAAGGAGACGATCTGGCCGCCGCGGTTGGTGAGCACCGCGCGGTAGAACCGGGTCTCCACCACCACCTCGCGCTCGCGTTCGGCGGCGACCGGCTCGAAGGCCTCGGCGGTCAGCCCGGGGGCCGCCTCGGCGGCGGCGCCCTCGGGAGCCTCGGCGGTCACGCCGGGCGGCATCCCCTGCCCGGAGGCCGGCGCCGGCGTCTCCGCGACGGGTGCCTCGGCGGCCGGCGGCGGCGCGGGCAGCGGCTCCGGTGGCGGGAACAGGAACTGCCAGCCGATGAGCACGGCCAGGGAGAGCAGGACGGCGATCAGGACACGGCGGTTGTCCACGAAGCTCAGGGTCCTTTCTTGCGCACGGGCGTCTTGCGGACGGGCGGGCTCACGGCAGGTCGACGCCCCCGGGGGTCAGCGGCTGGCAGCGGGCGAGCCGCGCCGCGGCCTTGAGCGAGCCGTGCGCCACCCCGTGCTCGAGCACCGCCAGGCGGGCGTACTCCGAGCAGGTGGGGGTGAAGCGGCAGGAGCGGGGCAGCAGCGGCGACATCCAGCGCTTGTAGGCGTGCAGCACGGCGGCGACGGCGCGGCTCACGAGGCCCGGCCGCCGGTGGGGGCGGCGAGCAGGGTCGCCAGCTGGCGCCCGACCTCGCTCTCGAGCTCCCGGAATCCGGCCTTCGCGGCATCCGGCTTCAGGTTGACCACCAGGTCGACCGCCGGAAGCTGACTGCGATGGTCCCATCGACGATAGATCTCCCGCACCCTGCGCTTGAGGCGCTGCCGGACCACCGCCTTCTTGCCGACCTTGCGGCTGACGGTGATGCCGAGCCTCGGATAGGGCAGCGCGTTGGGGACGAAGAAGAGGGTGGCCAGCCGCCCGCCCCGCCGCCGCCCCTCGCGGTAGCAGCGCAGGTAGTCGGCGCGGCGGCGCAGCCGCTCTTCGCGGGGCAGCCCCTCGCCGCGCCGGGACGCGCCCTCCCGGGCGCCCGCCGGCGGCGGCGCCGCCCCTCCGTCCATCAGACTCCCAGACGCTTGCGGCCCTTGCGGCGACGGCGGGCGATCACCCGGCGGCCGGCCTTCGTGCGCATGCGGACGAGGAACCCATGGGTGCGCTTGCGGCGCCGGTTGTTGGGCTGGAATGTCCTCTTCACGGTTACGTCCTCTCTTCTCGATCAGCTCTCGTGTCGCCGCGGGCGCCGCGTGTCGCCGCCGGCGTGGCCGCGGGTGCTGCTGCTGTGCGCTGCACGACGGTCCTGCTACGGGCCCTTGCTTCGGGTCGTCATGGCGGAGAGGGTGGGATTCGAACCCACGGACCGCTCGCGCGGTCAACGGTTTTCGAGACCGCCCCGTTCGACCACTCCGGCACCTCTCCCTCGGTGTTCTCTCTCGAGTCCTTCGGCGGACGGCGCGTTGGCGGAGAGGGTGGGATTCGAACCCACGGTAGGGGGTTACCCTACACACGCTTTCCAAGCGTGCTCCTTAAGCCACTCGGACACCTCTCCATCGGGTGCTTGGCGCTGCCCGTCCTGCCGTCAAAGAGCGTCCCGGCCGCCGCGCCGCAGCTCGGCGAAAAAACCGGTGAGGAGCGCCGCACATTCCTCGGCGAGCACTCCCGCCACCACCTCCAGGCGGTGGTTGAGGCGCGGGTCGCGCACCAGGTCGCCCAGGGTGCCGCAGAACCCGCCCTTCGGGTCGGCGGCGCCGTAGACCAGGCGCTCGACCCGGGCGTTGACCAGGGCGCCGGCGCACATGGCGCAGGGTTCCAGGGTCGCGTAGAGGGTGCAGCCGACGAGCCGCCAGCCCTCGGTGGCGGCGGCGGCCCGGCGCAGCGCCAGCACCTCCGCGTGGGCCAGGGGATCGCCGTCGATCTCGCGGCGGTTGTGGCCGCGGCCGACGACCTCTCCGTCCCTCACCACGACGGCACCGATGGGGACCTCCCCCAGGGCGCCGGCCCGCTCCGCCTCGGCGATGGCGAGGCGCATGTAGTCGCGGTCGTCCATCGCAAACCTCAACCTGGCCGCCACGGCGGGCGAACGCACATGATACCGGAGCGGGGCGGTAAACGCAAACCCCGGTGAACGCAAACCCCTCGGAATACTGACCTTCCCGGTCACCTTTACATCGACGCGCCCAGGTCGTACCATGGGCGACCCGACAGCGGGCCACGAAGGGCTCGGGTCCTGTGCATCGGCCGACTCCGAACCTCGTCAGGCCCGGAAGGGAGCAGCGATAAGGTTTCCGGCCGAGTGCCGCAGACAAGCCGGAGCCCTTCGTCGCCCGCTGCCGGACGACCGCCGCCGCTTCGACCGCCGCCGCTCCGACCGCCGCTGACATGCCCTATCAGGTCCTAGCTCGCAAGTGGCGCCCCCAGGACTTCGCCAGCCTGATCGGGCAGGAGGCGATCGTCACCGCTCTGACCAACGCGCTGTCCGAGCGCCGTATCGCCCAGGCCTACCTGTTCTCGGGCATCCGCGGCGTCGGCAAGACGACGGCGGCGCGCCTGCTCGCCAAGTCGCTCAACTGCGCCGAGGGCCCCACCGCCACCCCCTGCAACCGCTGCACGGCGTGCGTCGAGATCACCCGCGGCGGCGACCTCGACGTCATCGAGGTGGACGCCGCCACCTACTCGAAGGTCGAGCAGGTGCGCGAGCTCACCGAGAGCCTGCGCTACGGCCCGGCGCGCGACCGCTACAAGGTGGTGGTGCTCGACGAGATCCACCGCCTCTCCCGCCAGGCCTTCGACGCCCTCTTGAAGATCGTCGAGGAGCCGCCGCCGCACCTGGTGTTCGTGTTCGCCACCACCGAGGCCGAGGCGGTGCCGGCGACGATCCTGTCGCGCTGCCAGGAGTTCCACTTCCGGCGCGTCTCCTCGGAGGTGCTCTCCCGCCACCTGCGCGGCATCGCCGTGGCGGAGGAGATCGAGGTCTCCGACCCCGCCCTGCGCCTGATCTCGCGCGCCGGCGAGGGCAGCGTGCGCGACTCGGTGGCGCTGCTCGACCAACTGGCCACCTTCGGTTCCGGCACCATCGCCGACGAGGACGCGGCGCGGCTGGTCGGCGGCCTCGACGCCGGGCTGCTCCATGACCTGCTGGCGGCGGTGCTCGCCGGGCGCGGCGCGGAAGTGTCGGCGGCGGTGGCGCGGCTGGAGGACGAGGGCCGCGATCCGCGCCAGGCCTTCACCCAGTTCCTCGCCTTCGGCCGCGACGCCCTGCGCCTGGCGCTGTCCCGCGACGGCGAGGCGCCGCGCATCGACCTGCCGGAGGAGGGCGCCGCGGCGCTCGCCGCCCTCGCCCGCGGCGCCGGCTACGAGAACCTCCTGCGCCTGCTGCAGCAGCTCCTCGCTTCCGAGACGCTGGTGCGGCGCAGCGACCACGGCTACCTGGCGGTCGAGATCGCCCTGCTGCGCGCCGCCGAGCTGCCCAAGCTGACGCGGGTCGAGGAGATCCTGCGCGGCGGCGCCGCGGGCGGGCCGGTCGAGCGCGAGCCGCGGCAGGCGGCGCCGCGCGCCGCGCCGCCGGAGCGCCCGCGGCCGCCCCGGCCCCAGGAACCGCCCGGTAAACCGCCCGCGGAGGAACCGCCGGAGGAGCGGCCGCCGGAGCCCGAGCGGCGCGACCCGCCGCCGCGCGAGCCCGAGCGCGAGGACCCGCCGCCGCGCGAGCCCGAGCGGCGCGATCCCGACGAGCCGCCCCCGGCGCGCACCGCCGCCGCCCCGCCGCCCCCGCCCGCGACCCCCGCGGGTGCGGTATCGTCTTCACGAGACGAGG
>CAZLBJ010000558.1:0-20801 GCA_964557755.1 uncultured Thermoanaerobaculia bacterium | reverse complement strand
GAGCGGCGTCTTGCCGCCGCCGCCCCAGTGCAGGTTGCCGACGCTCACCACCGGCCGCGGCAGGCGCGCGGCGCGGCCGGCGGCGCGGGCGCGGCGCCGGCGGTGGGCGGCGCCGTAGAGGCGCTGCCACGGCGAGCGCGGCGGCGGCGGCGCGGTACGCCACGGCCGGCCGGCGGCGGCCTCAGGCGGTGCCACCGCCACCGTCCCCGTCATCACCGTCCCCGCCGCCACCGTCCCCGCCGCCGCTCGCGTCACCCTCCGCCAGGAGCGGCCGCACCAGCGCCAGGGTGCGGTCGAGGGCGCCGCGGTTCTCCTCGACCAGCGCCCGCGCCCGTGCGCCCACCTCTCCCGCCTCCGCCGGATCGTCCAGCCAGCGGCGCCACAGGCGGCCGAGGGCGGCGCCGTCGGGCACCCGCTCCCAGGCGCCGGCGCGGGTGAAGGCGGCCGCCATGTCGCGGAAGTTCTCCATCGACGGCCCCGCCGCCACCGGCACCCCGAAGCGCGCCGCCTCGAGCGGGTTGTGGCCGCCGGTCGGCACCAGCGTGCCGCCGACGAAGGCGGCGGCGGCGCGGCGATAGAGGGCGGCGAGCTCGCCCAGGGTGTCGAGCAGCACGACGTCGGTTCGGTCCTCGGCGCCGCCGTCCTCGAGCCGGCTGCGCCGCACCGCCCGCCAGCCCTGCGCCGCCAGCAGCCGCTCGACCTCGCCGCAGCGCTCGGGGTGGCGCGGCGCCAGCACCAGCAGCGCCGCGCCGCCGGCGCCGGCGGCGCGGAAGGCGTCGAGCACCGCCTCCTCCTCGCCGGCCATCGTCGAGCCGGCGACGAGCAGCGGCCGGCCGCCGGCGAGAGCCGCCAGCGCCGCCTCCAGCCGCGGCAGCGGCGGCGGCTCCGGCGTCTCGTACTTGAGGTTGCCGGTCACCGCCAGCCGCTCCTCGCCCACCCCCAGCTCGGCCAGCCGCCGCCGGTCCGCCTCGCTCTGCACGCCGAAGCTCCCGACCGGCGCGAAGTAGGCTGTCAGCACCCGTCCGAGGCCGAGCCGCCGCAGGCGTCGCAGGCGGCGGAAGCTGGCGTCGCCGACGCGGCCGTTGACCACCGCCACCGGCAGCCCGCGGCGCCGCGCCCGGCGCAGCAACAGCGGCCACAGGTCGCCCTCGACCAGCACCAGGGCGCGCGGCTCGTAGCGGCGGAGGAAGCGGGAGACTGCGAAGCCGAGCTCGTACGGCAGGTAGGCGACGGTGGCGCGGCCGGCGAAGGCCTTGCGCGCCCGCTGCTGCCCGGTGGGGGTGACGGTGGTGACCAGCAGCGGCTCGTCCGCCGGCAGGGCGGCGGCCAGGGTCGCCGCCACGCCCACCTCGCCTACCGACACGGCGTGAATCCACAGCGGCCGGCGCGGCGGCGCCGGCGGCGCCTGGAAGCCGAGGCGGCCCGGAAGCGTTGTCAGGTAGTGGGTCCCGCGCCGCGCCAAGAGGAACGGCGCCGCCAGCACGAGCAGGGAGGCGTAGAGGGCCTGGTAGAGGAGCCACATGGGAAGACGGGGCGGCGCGCCCCGGTGGGAAAGGACCGGTCCGGCTGCGCGGCGCCGGGCGGCAGTATAATCGCCGCTCCCCCGCGACAGGACGGCCGCCGGCGTGACTAGACGCCGCGGCCGGCCGCCACGTATCGAGGGAGGAGAGCCGGACGCGAAGCCGCCGAGTACGCAGACAACGGCCAGGATGCAGCGCCGCGGCGCCGCGTGCCTTGGACGTGTCGCCGCCGCCGTCCGTATGTAAGTCGATGGGAGCACGATGCCAGAGCTAGCCTACTCCGCCACCCGCCACCGGGCCCGTCTCGTCGAGGCCAGCGACCGCGACCTGCTGCTCGCCATGCGCGACGACGACGAGCTCGCGCTGGACGAGCTGATCGGCCGCAAGACCGGCCCGCTGGTGCAGCTCGCCTACCGCATCCTCGGCGACCACGAGGAGGCGCGCGACGTGGTGCAGGTGACGTTCTTCCGGGTGTGGGAGAACCGCGGCAAGTTCGACGAGCGCTGGAGCCCCAACACCTGGATCTACCGCATCGCCAACAACCTGGCCATCGACCACCTGCGCTCGCGCAGGAGCCGCGAGCGCACCGTCGAGCCGGTGCGCCAGCACCTGCGCCAGGTCGCCGACGGCCGCTCCCGCCGCTCCCTCGGCAGCCTGCACGACGGCGAGGTGATGGAGATCTTCCACGAGCTCGCCGCCGAGCTCACCGAGAAGCAGCGCATGGTCTTCCTGCTCCGCGAGGTCGAGGGCCTGTCCTCCCAGGAGGTGGGCGAGGTGCTCGGCTGCCGCGAGTCGACGGTGCGCAACCACCTGTTCAACGCCCGCAAGCTGCTGCGCCGCGAGCTGCTGCGCCGCTATCCCGAGTACGCCCCCGAGGCGATCCGCGACGAGCCGCTGGAGGAGATGGCGTGAGCACCGCCGCCACCCCCACCTGCCCCGACTGGCGCACCTTGGCGGCGCGGCGCGACGCCGGCCGCGACGATGCCGCCTGGGAGAGCGCGCAGGCGCACCTCGACGGCTGCGGCGCCTGCCGCGAGAGCGCCCTCGCCGCCGACCCGACCCTCGTCTTCCGCCGCCTGCGCGGCGCGGGCGCCTCGGCGGCAGCGGCCGCCGACGCCGAGTCGATGCGCCAGGCCGTCGCCTCGCTGCGCCGCGCCAGCCGGGTGACGGCGGTCGAGTCCGGCGCCGAGGACGCGCTGGAGGCCCCGGCGGGCGGCCGGCTGCGCCGCGTCGCCGGTCCCCGCGTGCGCCGCGCCGCCGCCGCGCTGCTGCTCGCGGCAGCCGGTGTCGGGGTGTGGTTCGCCGGCCAGGACGAGCCGGTGCAGCCCGCCGCTTCGGCCCGGCACGCCGCCGCGCCGGCCGACCGCTTCGCCGAGCCGTGGGCCGCGCTGACGGCGCCGTCCGCCACCACCGCGCCGCGCAGCGCCGAGGAGCTGGCCTCGCAGCCGGTCTTCGAAGGGCTGAGCAAGCCCCGGGCGGCCGACGTCTACCAGCTCGGCGAAGAGGACCTGCTGGTGGTGATGGTGGTGGACGAGACGCTGGACATCTGACGGCTCCGGCCCCGCCTCTCCGCCCCCGCCCCGCCCCGCGGGCGGGGCCTCCGGCCGACGGCCCTTCGACCATGCTGCTGCGCACCCGACTCCCGATCCTCCTGCTCGTGCTCGCCTGCGCCACGGCGGCCGCCGCGCAGGAGCGCGACGCCCCGCCCCGCGGCCTCTTCCGGCCCGACGCGGAGCGCATGGTGCTGCACGCCTACACGCTGAGCCACCGGCCGGCGGCGGAGGCGGCGGAGCTGGTGCGCGGAATGCTGTCGCCGCGCGGCAGGGTCACGGTGCAGGAGGAGGGCAACACCGTGGTGGTGCGCGATACGCTGGCGTCGCTGGTGCGCGTGGTGCCGGCGCTGCGCCAGTTCGACCGCCCGGCGCGGTCGCTGGGCTTCGAGCTGATGCTGGTGCGCGCCTACCGCGAGCGGCTGCCGCCCTCGGCCGTCCAGCCACCGCCGCGCGAGCTGGTGGGCAAGCTCCGCAAGCTCCTCAACTACGGCACCTACGAGCTGGTGGCATCGGCCGACCTGCCGAGCCGCGAGGGCGAGGAGCTGACCTACCAGGTCGGCGACGCCTGGTCGGTGAGCTTCCGCGTCGGCGAGGTGCTCGCCGACGACAGCGTGAAGCTCTACGACTTCCGGCTCTTCCGGCGCGGCCGGCAGGAGCCGATGATCCACACCAACCTCAACCTCTTCGTCGACAAGACCTACAGCCTGGGCTTCTCGAAGAGCGAGGAGAGCGACACCGCCCTGATGGTGGTCATCACTTGCCGCGGCCCCGCGGCGGTGGCATCGCCGGGGCGCTAGGACGGAGCGAGAACGAGAGCATGGACTTCGTATGCCGGGTCGGTACGCCCGAAGGACGGGTGATGGAGCAGGTCGTGCAGGCCTCCGACGAGGCGGCGCTGCGCGCCGAGCTCGACAAGCGCGGCCTGCACCTGTTCCAGGTCCGCCGCCGCGGCGTGCAGGGCCTCGGCCTCTCGCTGACGCGCTCCGGGGGGCGCCGCAAGCCGCTCGACAAACAGGTCTTCCTCCTCTTCAACCAGGAGATGGCGGCGCTGCTGCGCGCAGGTTTGCCGCTGCTGCAGGCCCTCGAGCTGATGCTCGAGCGCATGGAGGATCCGACGTTCCGCGGCGTGCTGGGCGACATCCGCGACCGGGTGAGCTCCGGCGAGGACCTGTCGGCCGCCTTCGCCGCCCACGGCGAGCTCTTCCCGCGCCTCTACCCGGCGTCGCTCAAGGCCGGCGAGCGCAGCGGCGAGCTCGAGCAGGTGATCCGCCGCTTCATCCGCTACCAGAAGCTGGTGCTCGACGCCCGCAAGCGGGCGGTGTCGGCGCTGATCTACCCGGCGCTGCTGGTCGGCCTGTCGCTGGTCATGCTGCTGGTGCTGTCGGTGTTCGTGGTGCCCAGCTTCACCAAGTTCTACGAGGGCCTCGACGCCGAGCTGCCGCTCGTCACCCGCGTGGTGGTCGGCTTCTCCGGCGTCCTGCGCGACAACGGCTGGCTGTTCGCCGTCGCCCTGGTGGCCGGCGTCCTCTTCCTGCGCCGCTGGATCCGCACGCCGGCCGGCCGCCTGGCGTGGGACCGTTTCAAGCTCCGCGTGCCGCTGCTCGGCACGGTGCTCCACCTGTTCGCGCTGTCGGAGTTCACGCGCGCGCTGGCGACGCTCCTTGCCGGCGGCATCCCGCTGGTGCAGGCGCTGGAGATCGCCGTCGCCGCGGTGGGCAACGCGCACGTGCGCGCCGCCGTCGAGCCGCAGATCCTGCGCGTGCGCCAGGGCGAATCGTTCCACGAGGCGATCGCCGCCGCCGGCGTCTTCCCCGCGATGGCGGTCGACATGGCGAAGGTGGGCGAGGCGACCGGCGCCCTCGACGAGATGCTGTCGAACGTCTCCGACTTCTTCGACGAGAAGGTCGAGCTGCAGCTGCAGCGTATCCTCGCCCTGGTCGAGCCGGCGATGCTGGTGTTCATGGGAGTGATCGTGGCGACGATCTTGTTGTCCCTCTACCTGCCGATGTTCGGGGCCCTGGGCCGGCTGAATTGAGGTTGCGATCGAGTATGCGAGGACCGCGATGGCCGTAGACAGCACGACGATGCAGAGGTACGCACCCGAGGTGTCCGAGCTGACCACCAGTGAGGAGGCGCGCGAGCGCCGCGAGGAGGAGCTGCGCCGCGCCGAGGCGGTGGCGGGCCGCTTCGGCCTGGAGTTCGTCGACGTCACCAGCTTCCGGGTCAACAACGACCTCTTCCGCCGCATCCCCTTCGACCTCATGCTGCGCTACGGCTTCATCCCCGAGCAGCAGCTCGACGGCCGGCTGGCGGTGGTCATGGCCGATCCCACCGACGTCGTCAAGATCGACGAGATCGAGCTCCTGCTCGGCCAGCCGATCGAGGTCAAGGTCGGCGTGCCGTCGGCGATCGACGAGATCCTCCAGAAGTCGGAGTCGGCGCAGCGCGTGCTCGACGAGGCCACCGAGGACTTCCGCATCCAGCTCGTGCAGGAGGACGACGAGGGCGAGGAGGTCCTGTCGATCGACCGCATCACGGCGGACACCAGCCCGATCATCAAGCTGGTCGACTCCACCGTGTTCAACGCCATCCAGCGCCGCGCCAGCGACATCCACGTCGAGACCCGCGACAACGAGGTGGTGATCAAGTACCGCATCGACGGCGTGCTCTACCAGGCGATGGAGCCGATCGACAAGCGCCACCACCAGACGATCGTCAGCCGCATCAAGGTGATGTCCGAGCTCGACATCGCCGAGAAGCGCATCCCGCAGGACGGCCGCTTCAAGCTGCGCCTGAAGGGCCGCACCATCGACTTCCGCGTCTCGGTGATGCCGAGCGTGCACGGCGAGGACTGCGTCATCCGCATCCTCGACAAGGAGTCGATGAACAAGGAGTTCAAGAACCTCCGCCTCGACATCCTGGGCTTCGACGACGAGACGCTCAAGAAGCTGCGCAAGTTCATCCGCGAGCCCTACGGCATGGTGCTGGTCACCGGCCCCACCGGCTCCGGCAAGACCACCACGCTGTACGCCGCGCTGTCGGAGATCCAGACCTCCGAGGACAAGATCATCACCATCGCGGACCCGGTCGAGTACCAGCTCAAGGGCATCACCCAGATCCCGGTGAACGAGAAGAAGGGGCTGACCTTCGCCCGCGGCCTGCGCTCGATCCTGCGCCACGACCCGGACAAGATCATGGTCGGCGAGATCCGCGACGAGGAGACGGCGCAGATCGCCATCCAGTCGGCCTTGACCGGCCACCTGGTGTTCACCACCGTGCACGCCAACAACGTCGTCGACGTGCTGGGCCGCTTTCTCAACATGCGGGTCGACCTCTACAACTTCGTGTCCGCCCTCAACTGCGTCCTCGCCCAGCGCCTGGTGCGCAAGATCTGTCCACACTGCAAGCACCCGATGAAGGCGTCGCGCCAGCTGCTCGAGGAGAGCGGCCTCGACGCCGCCACCCACGCCGGGCACACCTTCTACGAGGGCGCCGGCTGCATCGAGTGCAACGGTACCGGCTTCATGGGCCGGCTCGCCGTCTCCGAGCTGCTCGACCTGTCGGACCGCATCCGCGAGCTGATCCTCGAGCGGCGCCCGGCGTCCGAAATCAAGCGCGCCGCCAAGGAGGAGGGCATGGTCTTCCTCCGCGAGTCGGCGCTGGAAAAAGCTTTCGAAGGAACCACCACCCTCCGTGAGATCAATAAAGTTACCTTCGTGGAGTGAGTCGCTGCTGGGCCTTCGCCCGGTGGCGCCGCCGCCGCACGCCTTCCGCGTCGACGGCCGGGCCGTCGAGTACGCGGGCTTCGAGCGCCGCGGCGACGGCCTGGCGCTGGTGCGCGCCGAGCGCGTCGAGCTCGATCCGGAGACCTTCCAGGAGGGTCTGCTGGGCGGGCCGGCGCGCGAGCCGGCCCGCCTGCGCGGCCGCGTCGCCGAGCTCGTGCAGCGCACGGACGGCGTGCGCGAGGCGGCCCTGGTGCTCCCCGACGCCTGGCTGCGCCTCGCCTTCGTCGACGTCGCCGAGCTGCCGGCGGCGGCGCAGGAGCGCGACGACGTGCTGCGCTGGAAGCTCAAGCGGCTGGTGCCGTTCCGCGTCGAGGAGCTGCGCCTGGCGGCGGCCGAGGTCGCCCCGCAGCCGCGGCAGAGCGGCGAGGAGCCCCACCGCCTGCTCCTCGGCTTCGCCGTCGACGCCCTGCTCGGCCAGCTCGAGGAGGCCTTCGAGGCGGTCGGCGTGCGCATCGGCCGGGTCACCAGCGAGAGCCTGGCGCTGGTGTCCGCGGTGGTCGGCGGCGGCGACGCCGCGGGCGGCGGCATGACGGCCATCACCCTGGTCGGCGACGGCGGCTACACGCTGGCCTTCGTCCACCGCGGGCTGCCGGTCTTGCACCGCTACAAGGGCTTCACCTCGAGCCTGCCCGACGCCTCGCGCGGCGGCTTCGTGATGCGCGACCTGCGGCTCACCCGCACCTTCCTCGAGGACAGCCTGCCCGGCCTGGCGGTCGGCCGCGTGCTGGTGGCGGCGCCGGCCGGCTCCGGCGAGCCGTGGCTCGACTGGCTGGGCGAGTCGCTGGAGGCGCCGGCGGAGCTGCTCGGGCGCCGCGACCTGCCGCCGGTGGAGGTGACCGCCAGCGCCGTCGACTGGCCGCGCCTGGCGCCGCTGGTCGGCGCCGTGAGCCAGGAGGTGCCGGCGTGAGCGCCTCCCTGCGCACGCCGTCCCCCGACGGCCTCGCCGCCGGCGGGCCCAACCTGGCGCGGCGCCCGTTCGCCAACGAGCGGCCGGTCCAGCGCATCTCGCTGCTGCTGCTGGCCGCCGCCGCGGTGCTGCTGCTCGCCGACCTCTGGCTCTACGTCGGCTACACCACCACGCGGCGCGCCACCGCCAGCCAGCTCGACGTCCTCGAGGCGCAGATCGAAACGGAGGGCCGGGCGCTGGCGGAGGCGGAGCGCGCCCTCGCCGAGGCCGAGATCGAGCAGCAGAACGAGCTGGTGGACTTCATGAACCAGCGCATCGCCGAGCGCACCTTCGGCTGGAGCGTGCTGTTCGACCGCCTCGCCGGCCTGCAGCCGCAGGACGTCCGCCTGGAGACGCTGGCGCCGAGCTTCGTCGGCGCGGAGGGCCGTCGCGCGGTGCCGGCCGCGGACTCCGACCCGTCGCGCCGGGTCGCCCTGTCGATGCAGGGGCGGGCGCGCAGCGGCGAGGCGATCCTCGAGCTGGTCGACGCCCTGTTCGCCGACCCCGCCTTCACCGACCCCAACCTGAGCAGGGAAACGCGGCAGGGCGGCGAGGTGGCCTTCGACCTGACCGTCGTCTACCTGCCGCGCGCCGCCGAGCAACTGGCGCAGGAGGCGCGGCTGGCCGAGCAGGCGGGCCGTGTCGAGGCGACGCCGCCCGACGCCGCCGCTGCGGGCGCCGGCGATGCGGGCGCCGAAGCGCCGGCCGAGGCGGCGGAGGCCGGCGGGCCGGCCGGGACGGGAGGTGCGCCGTGAGCCTGCGCCTCGATCCCTGGCGCCGCCGCGTCGGCCTGTGGCTGCCGGCGCTGCTCCTCTTCCTCGCCGCCCTGGCGGCGCTGCTCGCCTATCCGCTGCGCTTCGCCGGCCGCGCCGAGGTCACCCAGGAGGAGGTCGCCGACGCGCGCCGGGAGCTGACCGGTCTCGAGCAGCGGCGCCGCGACGTCGAGTCGCGGCTGGCGAGCATCACCACCACCCGGCAGGCGGTCGACCACTTCTACGGCGAGCGGCTGGCCACCGAGAGCGCGCGGCTGACCGCCGTCATCGCTGAGGTCAAGGAGCTGGCGGCGCGCGCCGGCCTGTCGCCGCAGCAGATCAACTACCCCTCCGAGCCGTTCGAGGAGCTCGGCCTGCGCCGGCGCGGCTTCGTCTTCCAGGTGGTCGGCAGCTACGCCGACCTGCGCACCTTCATCAACCTGCTGGAGCTGTCCGACTCCTTCCTCGTCCTCGAGCGGGTGGGCCTCTCCGGGGCCGAGGCCGGGCAGCTCTCGATCCAGCTCCGCCTGTCGACGCTGTTCGCCGTCGACGGCTCGCCGCCGCTGGAGGACGCATGAGCGACGCCAGGCGCCGCAACCTGATGCTCGTGGCGCTCGCCGTGCTGGTGGTGGTGGCGGCGTGGCGGCTGGTGCCCGGCTGGCTCGACGACGGCGGCGGCGGCAGCGGCCCTGCCGGGCGCGGCGGCACCGCCGGCCGCGGCGCCGACGCCGTGCGCGTCGCCACCCTCGACCTCGAGGCGTTGGCCGGCGAGCCGATGGCCTACCAGCCGGGCCGCAACCCGTTCACCTACCACACGCCGCCGCCCCCCCCGCCGCCGCCGGGGCCGAGCGAGGCGGAGCTGCGCGCCCGTGCCGAGGCGGAGCGGCTGGCGCGCGAGGCGGCGGAGCGGGAGCTGGCGGAGGCGCAGGCGAATCCGCCCGCGCCGCCGAAGCCGCAGCCGCCGCCGTTCCAGCTCACCTTCCTCGGCAGCTTCGGCCCGGAGAGCCGCCGCATCGCCGTCTTCACCGACGGCGAGACGATCTACAACGCACTGGTCGGCGACGTCCTGGAGCAGAAGTTCGTCCTCGCCGACATCGGCTATGAATCGGTCACCATCACCTACGTGGGCTTTCCCGACGAGCCGGCGACGCGGGTGGGGATCGGGAGTTGATTTGGCACACTCTTCGGTACACCAGCGGGGGAGATCAGTCATGGATCGATACGTCCGACGGGCGCTGACCCTGGGGGCTCTGCTCGCCGTCACCCTCTCCGGGTGCGGCGTCCACTACGCCTACCAGAAGGCGGAGACCGCCGCGCAGCTCGGCAACTGGGACGAGGCCGTCATCCACTACATGGAGGCGGTGGAGGGGGATCCGACCAACATCCGCTACAAGGCGGCGCTGATGCGGGCGCGGATCAAGGCCTCGCAGGAGCACTTCGAGGCCGGCAAGCAGTACCACCGGGCCGGCGTCCACGAGCGCGCCCTGGTCGAGCTGCAGCAGGCGGTGCAGCTCGATCCCACCAACCAGTACGCCGAGACCGAGCTGGAGAGCGTGCGCCAGAAGATCCTCGCCCTGCGCGAAGGGCGCGGTGCCGACTCGATCGCCGAGATGAAGCGGCGCAACGCCGGCGCCCTGCCGCAGCCGCCGGTGCTCGACCCGCGCTCCGACGCGCCGATCGACCTCGAGTTCCCCAACCCGACGCCGATCTTCCAGATCTACAAGGCGCTCGGCGACGCCTTCGGCATCAACGTCCTGTTCGACCAGAACTTGAAGGACCAGGACATCACCATCACGCTCGAGGACGTCACCGCCGAGCGCGCCCTCGAGCACCTGATGCGCACCGCCGGGCACTTCTACAAGGTGGTCGACGAGCACTCCATCATCGTCGCCGCCGACACGCCGCAGAACCGCAAGACCTACGAGGACCTGGTCATCCAGACGTTCTTCCTCTCGAACGCCGAGGTCAAGGACATGATGACCATCCTGCGCAGCCTGATCGACTCGCGGCGCATCGCCTCGAACGACCAGCTCAACGCCATCATCCTGCGCGACACGGCGGACAAGGTGAAGGTGGCCGAGCGCATCATTTCGGCCAACGACAAGGCGCGCGCCGAGGTGGTGGTCGACGTCGAGCTGCTGCAGATCGACACCTCGCGCGCCCGTGAGCTGGGCATGGCGCTGTCGCAGTACTCGGTCTCCCAGAGCCTCGACCTCGGCGGCGAGGACGTGCCGCTACGGGTGTCGGACATCCAGTTCCTCGACCAGTCGAACTGGGTGCTGTCGATCCCCAACTTCATCTACAACTTCATGAAGACCTCCACCGACGCCCAGCTCCTGGCGCAGCCGCAGCTGCGCTCCAGCGAGGGCGAGAAGGCGCGGGCGGTCATCGGCGACCGGGTGCCGATCCCGGTGACCAGCTTCAACACCGCCAACACGGTGGGCTCGAACATCGTGCCGATCACCTCGTTCCAGTACCAGGACGTTGGCATCACCATCGAGATCGAGCCGCGGGTGCACCACAACCAGGAGATCACCCTGAAGATGCGGGTCGAGGTGTCGAACATCAGCGGCTTCATCCAGGGCTCGGGCGGCCAGCAGCAGCCGCGCATCGGCACCCGCACCATCGAGTCGACCATCCGCCTGCGCGACGGCGAGACCAACCTGATCGCCGGCCTCATCCGCACCGACGACTCGAGCAACGAGCAGGGGCTGCCGGGCCTCTCCGACATCCCGGTGCTCGGCCACCTGTTCAGCAACAAGGCCAACGACCACAGCCGCACCGACCTGATCCTCACCCTGACGCCGCACATCGTGCGCCAGGCCGAGATCACCGAGGCCGACCTGCTGCCGATCTGGGTCGGCACCGAGGCCAACATCACCTTCCGCGGCGACAGCCCGCGCCTCGAATCCGACGCCGAGGGCCCGTTCGACGGCCCCGGCACGCCGGAGGAGGTGCAGGAGCTGATGCGCCGCCGCCTCGAGCAGCTCCCCCCGGGCCTGCAGGGCCAGGGCGGCGAGAGCGAGGAGGTGCCGCCGCCGGCGGGCGTCGACCTGGTGCCGGGCAGCGCCTTCGAGCCGCAGGAGCCGGTGGAGGAGGACGAGGAGGAGGAGGACCTCGAGACCGACGCCGGCGTCGTCGGCTTCGATCCGCCGCAGGCCGACCTGGCGCCGGCGGACGCCTGGCCGGTGGAGCCGGGCGCGCCGCCGCCGGGAACGGTCTCGCTGGCGGCCGCCGTGGCGGCGTCGGGCACGGGGGCGGCCCCCGCCTCGTGGCAGGCGGCCTCCGGGGAGGGCGGCGCGGAGACGGCCGCGGCGGCGGCGGCGCCGGCGGTGCGCGTCTGGCTGGCGCCGCAGGCGCTGCGCGTCGCCGCCGGCGAGCGCTTCGAGGTGCGGCTGATGGCCGCCGCCGAGCGGTCGCTCTCCCACCTGCCGCTGACCCTCGAGTTCGACCCGGAGCTGCTGGTCGTCGAGGCGGTCGAGGGCGGCGGCTTCCTCGGCCCCGAGAGCGAGGTGCAGCTGCTCACCGACAGCACGCGCCCCGGCCGCCTGGTGATCGGCGCCAGCCGCCTCGGCGACGTCCCCGGCGTCACCGGCGAGGGCACCGTGGCGCGGGTGACGCTGCGCGCCCTGGCCGCCGGCGAGGCGGCCCTGTCGTTCCGCGACAGCCGCGCCCTCGACCCTATGCTGCAACCGCTGGCGCCGTTCCACGCCGCCGGCGCCCGCGTCCTGGTGGCGCCCGAGGCCGAGGCCCCGGAGCGTCTGGGGCCGCGCCCGCGCCGGCCGGGCGCCGAGGTCCGGGAGGGCGCGCCGCGCACCTGAGTCGATGAACGCCCCGTTCCACAGCCTGCGCCGCCGCGGCCTGGCGGACCGCCAGATCGGCTACACGCTGGTCGAGATGACCATCGTCGTCGTGCTGCTCTCGATCCTCGCGCTGGTGGCGCTGCCGGTGTCGCGCTTCACCTCGAAGCGGCTCAAGGAGGCCGAGCTGCGCCAGGAGCTGCGCATCATGCGCAATGCCGTCGACGAGTTCAAGCGCTACAGCGACGCCGGGCTGATCCCGGTCGAGCTCGGCACCGACGGCTACCCGGCGGAGCTCGAGGTGCTGGTCGAGCACACGGAGATCGTCGGCCAGGTGGACATGCGGAAGCGCTTCCTGCGGCGCATCCCGGTCGACCCGATGACCGGCGAGGCGGAGTGGGGCTTGCGCAGCTACCAGGACGAACCCGACTCGACCTCCTGGGGCGGCGAGAACGTCTACGACGTCTACTCGCTGTCGGAGGGGGTGGGTCTCAACGGAGTGCCCTACGCGCTATGGTGACCCCGCGACTCCCCATCCCCCGCCCCGCGTCCCGGCCCCGCCGCCGCGCCGGCGCTTCCGACGCCGACGCCGGCTTCACCCTCATCGAGCTGATCATCGTGATCAGCCTGATCGGCATCCTGGTGGCGATGGCGATGCCGTCGCTCACCCAGCAGCCGCGGCGCGCCAAAGAGGCGGTGCTGAAGACCAACCTGCACACGCTGCGCGACGTCCTCGACCAGTACCACGCCGACCAGGGCCACTTCCCGATCTCGCTGGAGGTGCTGCTCGACGACGGCTACCTGCGCCGCATCCCGCGCGACCCGATCGCCGACACCGACGAGTGGGACCTGATCTACGACGAGGCCGACTTCGACGAAGCGCCGGCGGAGACCGACCTGGCGGAGGGCGGCCAGCCGGGCATCCTCGACGTGCGCTCCACCGCCGAGGGCGAGAGCCTCGACGGCACTCCCTACAGCGAATGGTGAGCCGCCGGCGCCAGCGCCGTGCCCCCGCGCGCCCTGCCGGCCGGCGCGGCGAGGCGGGCTACAACCTGGTGATGCTGATGATTCTGGTCACCGCGCTCAACGTTCTGGTGGCGGCGGCGCTGCCCACCTGGACCTCGATCGAGCAGCGCGAGCGCGAGGAGGAGCTGATCTTCCGCGGCCTGCAGTACGCCGAGGGGATCCGCGTCTTCCAGGCCCGCTTCGGCCGCCTGCCGGTGAGCCTCGACGAGCTGGTGAAGGTGAGGCCGCGCTCGGTCCGCCAGCTGTGGGTGGACCCGATGACCGGCGAGGCCGACTGGGGGCTGATCTTCGCCAGCGGCGTCGGCGGCGCCCCGCAGCCCGGCACCCCGGATGCCGGCCGCGACCTCACCGGAGGCAGCGGTCTGCAGCCATCCGGCGGCCAGCGGGGCGGCCAAGTGGTGGCCCAGGGACCGCTCGTCGGCGTCTACAGCCGCGCGGAGGGTGAGGCCATCAAGGTCTTCGACGGCAAGGACGTCTATGCCGAGTGGCAGTTCACGATGGACCTGCTCACCCGGCGCCTCGGCGGCGGTGCACCGACTCCGCCCCCCGGCGGCGAGGGGCCCGACGGCCGCCCGGCGCCCGCTCCGGGACAGCCGGGGCAGCCTGGACAGCAGCTCGGCGGCCTGTTCCAGCCGGGCGGCGGCCCGCCGGACCTCTCCTCGCGCTGGATCGGCCGTCCCTGGCCGCCGCAGATCGAGGCGGCGATGGGCGGCGGCGGCCCGGGCCAGCAACTCCAGGACGGCAGCGGCCTGGACGGGGACCCCGACGGCGACGTCTTCCAGTGAGCGACGCGTCGCGACTCCGCGTCCGCGTGCGCCGCGCTCCGCACGCCGCCGGCCTGCCGCTGCCGGAGCGGGCCTCCCCGGGCAGCGCCGGCTGGGACCTGCGCGCCGCCGTCGCCGCGCCGCGGGTCCTGGCCCCCGGCGAGCGCGCCGCCGTCCCCACCGGCCTCCACCTGGCGATCCCCGCCGGCTGGGAGGGCCAGGTCCGCCCCCGCAGCGGCCTCGCCCTCCGCCACGGCGTGACCCTCGTCAACGCCCCCGGCACCATCGACAGCGACTACCGCGGCGAGGTGAAGGTCCTCCTCGTCAACCTCGCGGACGAGCCCTTCACGATCCACCACGGCGACCGCATCGCGCAAGTGGTCTTCGCTCGCGTGGAGAAGGTCACTTGGCGGGAGGTCGACGACCTCGGCGACACCTCGCGCGGAGACGGCGGCTTCGGTTCGACGGGCCGCTGAACGGCTCAGTAGTCGCCGCCGGCCGGCTCTTCCTCCCCGGCCGCGGCCTCACCGCCCTCGCTCCACGGCGGGGCGACGCCGATGCTGCGGGCGTAGGCGATGGCCTGGCCGAGGTGCTCGTGGTTGTGGGTGAGGAGGATGAGGACGTAGGCGCGGCGCGAGGCGGGGAAGCCGAAGACGTCGATCTCGTCCTCGAGCGCCGGGTCGGCCAGTCCGCGCACCGCCCCCGCCGCATAGCCGATCGACGTCTTCAGCGCGGCCACCACGTCGTCCTTCGCGGTCATCGTCGCCTCCTGCTCCGCCATCCACGCCATCGCGGCCGGCATGTCCTTCGGCAGCGCCACGTCGGGCGGCGGCGTCATGCCCATCGCCGGCGGCAGCAGGGTGTTGCCGTTCGCCACGTGGACGAACACCTCGCTCACCGAGCGCACGCCGTCGGCCGGGCGCCAGGCGTACTTGTCGGCCGGGATCGCCTCGGCCAGAGCGAGGATCTTCTCGCCGGTGCGTTCGAGGTCGGCGGCGACGTCGCCCTGGAAGCCGGCCCCCGCGGCCGGAGCGTGGCCCTCCTCGTGGGCCGCGGCGGGGACCGCCAGTGCAAGGGCGAGGACGGCGGCGAGGGTGCAGCGAACCAGCAGCGCGGTGCGACGCATGGCTTGTCTCCTGTGAAAGGGTGGTGCGGCGGATTCTACCGCCGGAACAGCTTGCCCGCGACGGCGAGGATCGGGCGGCGGGGGAGGCGGGGGGCGAACGCGGCGTTGAGCTGGTTCTGGAAGCCGGGCACCACCACGCGCTTGCCGTCGAGCATGCCCTGCCAGCCGGCGCGGGCGACCGCCGCGGGGTCGGCGGGCGGCACCTTCATGAACGGGATGCCCTCCATGTCCGCCTCGTCGAAGAACTCGGTGCGGGTGCGGCCCGGGCACAGGCAGGTGACGGTGACGCCGGTGCCGCGCAGCTCCTGCCACAGCGCCTCGGAGAGCGACAGCACGAAGGCCTTGCCGGCGCCGTAGGTGGCCATCCAGGGCAGCGGCTGGTGGGCGGCCGTCGACGCCACGTTGAGCACGCCGCCGCGGCGGCGCGCGACCATCCCCGGCAGGAACAGGCGGCACAGGTGGTGGAGCGCCGCGACGTCGACCTCCACCATCGCCTGCAGGCGGTCGGCATCGATCTCGTGGAAGGGTCCGGCGACGCCGAAGCCCGCGTTGTTGACCAGCCAGTCGACGGTCACGCCCGCGGCCTCCAGCTCGCCGGGCAGGGTGCGGCGGCGGCCGGCGTCGGCGAGGTCGGCGGGCCAAGGCAGCGCCCGCACCCCCGGCCGCAGATCGCCGAGCTCGGCGGCGAGCTCCTCGAGGCGCTCGCGGCGCCGCGCCACCAGCACCACGGTGTCGCAGGTCTCCACCGCGACGCGGGCGATCTCGCGGCCGATCCCCGAGGAGGCGCCGGTGACGAGGACGGTGTGGGCGGCGGCGGCGGGTGCTGCGCTCATGACGGCTCCTCGGAGGCGGGAGGGTGGGCGGTGGAGGCTGGAGTGGAGGGGGGCGCCGAAGGGGGCGTCGGAGCGGGCGGTGTGGGCACCGCCGCCGGCGCGGAGGCGGTCAGGCGGGCGACCAGCGCCAGCAGCAGCCCGGCCAGGGTGTAGAGCAGGAACCAGCGCAGGCTGAGGCGCCACCACGGCCCGCCCGCCAGCCGCCCGAAGCCGACGGCGGCGAGGACCAGCAGCGGGCCGCGGAACACCCACGCCATCCAGCCGGTCAACAGGCCGCTCAGCCAGCGCGGGCGGCGCACGTCCTCGACGAGCACGAACAGCGCGGTGAGCGCCAGCGCCTCGAGCGCCCAGCTCGCCAGCACGAAGGCGCCGGGCAACCCCCCGCGCCCCTGGCGCCAGCCGATCAGCGGCCCCAGCTCGGGCGCCGCCCCGAGCAGCTCGACGCCGAGGTTGAACAGCGCGATGAGCACCAGGAGCGACGTGAAGGCGAAAAGCAGGAAGCGCGTCAAGGCGAGGGGTATGGTATCCCAGCGGCGGTATAGTGCAGCCTGACGCGAGAGGCGGCCGGCGGAACGCTGATCCGGCCGCGCGCCGGCGCCGTAGTCCAGGCCAGGGCCCGTCCCGGCGAGGCCGCCGCGCCGCCCGGGCGCTGACGCCTCCGCCAGCCTCGCCGAGGCGCCCGCCGCCGCGGCCGCCGGACGCCGGCCGCGGGACCTCCGTCCCCGGCTCGACGGCCACCACCGCACCCGTGCCTCCGACTGTCCCGAGGACGCAGCGATGACCTCTCCGAAGACCGACCCCGCCGTCCCGCCGGCCGCGAACGTGCCGCGCGTCGAGCTCGCCGCGCTCGACACGCTGTGGTTCCAGGTCGCCGGCACGCTGTGCAACCTCGCCTGCACGCACTGCTTCGTCTCCTGCTCGCCGACCAACCACACGCACGAGATGCTCTCTCTCGCCGACGTGCGCCGCACGCTCGAGGAGGCGGTCGCGCTGGGGGTCAAGGAGTACTACTTCACCGGCGGCGAGCCGTTCCTCAACCCGGACATGGAGGCGATCCTCGCCGCCACCCTCGAGGCCGGCCCCGCCACCGTGCTGACCAACGGCATGCTGCTCGACTTGGCGAGGTGCGAGCGCCTCGCCGCCCTGGCCGCCGCCGCCGACCACTCGCTCGACCTGCGTGTCTCGCTCGATGGCTTCGACGCCGCGTCGAACGACGCCATCCGCGGCGAGGGCGTCTTCCGGCGCACGCTGCAGGGGGTGCGCAACCTGGCGGCGGCGGGCCTCGCTCCCGTGCTCACGGTCACCGAGGTCCACGGCGACAACGCCAGCGACGAGGGCAAGGAGCGCTTCTTCGCGCTGCTGCGCGGGCTGGGCATCGACAAGCCGCGGCTCAAGGTGCTGCCGGTCTTCCACATCGGCGCCGAGGCCGAGCGCGGCGGCGCCTACGAGTCGTGGCAGCGCCTGCGCGCCGGCGACGTCGAGGCCGGCGCCTGGGACCACCTGCAGTGCAGCTCGTGCCGCATGGTCACCGACCAGGGCGTCTGGGTGTGCCCCATCCTGGTCAACGAGCCGCAGGGCCGCATGGGCGCCACCCTCGCCGACGGCCTCGGCCGCTTCGACCTCGCCCACCCCGCGTGCTGGACCTGCCACGTCTACGGCGTGAGCTGCAAGACCTGAGGACCCGGAGATGACGACACCCGACCTCGACCCGAAGGCTTGGCGCCGGCGGCTGACCGCGCACCGCGGCCGCGCCACCTGGGGCGAGCGGCTGGTGCCGCTGGGCGACTTCCGGCGCGCCGCGGCGGCGGCCGGCGCCGAGCTGTCCGCCGCCGAGCGCCGGGAGGCGGTGCGCCGCTACCGCGCCGAGCGGCCCGACCCGACGCCGGTCGAGGGGCCGTACGAGCGCATCGCCGTCTTCGGCGGCGTGTACAGCAACCACCTCGCCCTCGCCGCGCTGCTCGACGAGGTGGCGGGCCGCGTCGACGCCGTCTACTGCCTGGGCGATCTCGGCGGCTTCGGTCCCAGCCCGGAGGCGGTGCGGCCGCTGCTCGCCGAGGGCGGCGTGCACGTCCTCCAGGGCAACTACGAGGAGTCGCTCGCCGGCGGCGCCGAGGACTGCAACTGCGGCTACACCGACCCGCGCGACAACCACTTCGCCGACCTCTCCTACCGCTACACCGCGGCGCGCTGCTCGGCGGACTTCAAGGCGTGGATGGGGACGCTGCCGAAGCGCCGGCGGGTGCGGCTGGGCGGGCGGGAGCTGCTGCTCGTCCACGGCTCGCCGCGGCGCAGCAACGAGTTCCTGTTCCACTCGACGACGCCGGTGCCGTTCCTCGAGACGCTGCTCGACCAGGAGGGCGCCGACGCCGTGCTGTGCACCCACACCGGCCTCGACTGGCACCGCCGCCTGCCCTCCGGCCGCGACGCGGTGAACGTCGGCGTGATCGGCCGCCCGGCCAACGACGGCGACCCCCGCGTCCGCTACGCGGTGCTGGAGGCCGCGGCAGGCGGCCGCGAGGCGCCGCTCGGCGTCGAGCTGCGCCCCCTCGCCTACGACCACCCTGCCCTCGCCGCCGAGATGCGCCGCGAGGAGCTGCCGCCGGAGTTCGTGGAGACCATCCTCACCGGCTGGTGGACCACCTGCCTCGAGGTCCTGCCCGCGAAGGAGCGGGCCGCTTCGCGGTTCTAGGGTAGTGTCCAGCGTCCCGATGCACGCCGCCGCCGCCCTCGCCGCCGCCCTCGTCCTGCTGGCGCCCGCCGCCGCCCTCGCCGCCGTCGAGGGGCGGGTGGTGTCGACCTCCGGCCAGCCGGTGGAGCAGGCGCGGGTCGAGGCGGTGGGCGCGGCCGTCCACGCCTTCACCGACGCCCGCGGCGGCTTCCGGCTGCCCGGCGTCGAGCCGCCGGTGACGCTGCACGTCGCCCACGCCCGCTTCCGGCCGCTCGACGTCGCCGTGGCGGCGGCGGACCAGCCGGTGGAGATCGCGCTGGAGGCGAAGCAGGAGATCTACGAGGCGATCGTGGTCACCGCGTCGCGCGCGGCGCAGGGCGAGTCGACGCCGCCGACGCTGGCCGCCAGCCTGATCGACCCGCGCGAGCTGCCGGCGGCGCCGGCCACCCTGACCGACACCGTGCGCGCCGTTCCCGGCGTGGCGGAGAACGGCCAGGGCGGCCTGTTCCAGGTGTTCTCGATCCGCGGCGTGTCGCGCCAGCGCGTGCTCACCCTCGTCTCCGGCATGCACGTCACCAACGAGCGGCGCGCCGGCGCCTCCACCTCGTTCCTCGACCCGCTGCTGATCGGCGACGTCGAGGTGGTGCGCGGGCCGGCCTCCACCTGGTACGGCTCGGGCGCGCTGGGCGGCGTCGTCGAGCTCTTCCCGCGCCGCTACCACGCGCTGCGCGTCGACGCCGGCTGGGCCTCGCCCGGCGACGAGCGCCACGTCGCCACCGGCTGGGGCGACGGCGCCTGGTCGCTGGCCCTCGCCCACCGCGCCGCCGGCGACGCCGAGACGCCGGACGGCGAGCCGCTGTTCTCGCGCTACGAGCGCACCGTCGGGAGCCTCGTCCGCTCCTGGGGTGGAGGCGAGGGCGGCGGCGATGGCGGTGACGCGCGGCTGTGGGAGCTCACCCTGCTGCCCAGCCTGACCACCGGCATCGGCAAGCCGAACACCGAGTACCCGGAGGTCGTCACCCGCTACCCGCGCGAGGAGCACCTGATGGCGCGCCTGTCGGTGCTCGACGGCGGCTTCCGCGGCTACGTGTGGGCGCACCCGAGCACCCTCGAGACCGAGGTCACCGAGGCCGGGGCGCGCGAGCTGGTGGACAGCGAGACGCTCGACTTCGGCGCCGACGTCCAGCACGACCGCGACCTGTCGCGCCGCCTGTCGGCGCGCCTCGGCGCCGAGTACCTCGGCCGCCGCGGCGTCGAGGCCCTCGAGCGCCGCTTCGACGCCGCCGGCGACCTGGTGTCGAGCAGCCGCACCCTCGCCGACGCCGAGCAGGACGAGGCGGCGGCCTTCGGCTCGCTGGCCTGGCGGCTGCCCGGCGCCACCGTCTCCGCCGGCAGCCGCTTCACCTGGCAGCGGCAGGACAACCAGGGCGCCACCAGCGCCGACGACACGGCATGGAACGGCTTCGTGGGCGCCGCGGCGCCGCTGGCGGGCGGCTTCCAGGTCACCGGCAACCTCGGCACCGGCCTGCGCTTCCCCACCCTCTCCGAGCGCTTCTTCACCGGCACCACCGGCCGCGGCGAGATCGTCGCCAATCCGAACCTCGATCCCGAGCGGGCGCTCAACGCCGACCTCGGCCTCGCCTGGTTCGGCTCGCGCCTGTTCCTGCGCGGCCACCTGTTCCGCACCGAGATCGACGACTACATCGAGCGCGTCACCCTGCCGTCCGGCGCCCGCACCTTCGTCAACCTGACGTCGGGGACGCTGGAGGGCGTCGAGCTCGAGGGCTCGTGGGTGCCGGCCGACGGCTGGACGCTGGGCCTCGGCGGCCACCGGGTCGACGGCGAGGACGACGCCGGCGCGCCGCTCGCCGACGTGCCGCCGGAGCGCGTCCACCTGACGCTGACCGCGGGGCCGCAGGCGAGCCTCGCCGGCGGCCGCCTCGGCCTCCAGGCGCGCGCCGAGCAGCGCGACCGGGTCGACGACCCGGGCAGCGGCGAGAAGGCGATCGGCGGCGCCTTCCTGCTCGA
>CAZLBJ010000557.1:0-3481 GCA_964557755.1 uncultured Thermoanaerobaculia bacterium | reverse complement strand
GCCGCCGCCGGCGCCCCGCTCACCCGCCAGCAGGTCGAGGCGCCGGTGCTGCTCGCCGAGCTACTGCTCCACCCGGCGGGCCGCCGCCACGTCCTGCTGCGCAACAGCGAGCGCTTCCGCTCCTGGCCCCTCGCCGAGCTGCTGCTCGACCGCAGCCGCGAGGAGGCGTTCGAGGACCCCGCGCAGGCGGAAAGCCTGGCGCGGCTCGGGTTGGAGGTGATTGCCGGGCTCGACGAGGCGGAGCACACCAGGGAGCTGGTCGCTGACCTGAGGGGGCGGGGATTCGCCTACCTCGCCAACGCCCTGCGCATGCGATCGGACCTCAAGGCTGCCGAGGAGGCGATCGAGACCGCGGAGGCTTACCTGGAAGCGGGTACGGGCGATCCGTTGGAGGGAGGACGGCTCCTGGAGCTGAAGGCCTCCCTGAAAAGGGACCAACAGCGTTTCGAGGAAGCCGTCGCCTGCCTCGATCAGGCGATGATCAAGTACCGGCTGATCGGCGAGGAGCTCAGAGCTGCACGGGCTCTCCTGAAGCAAGCGGTGGTGAGACGAGACTCCGGCGACCCGGAGCTGGCCATCACCCTGCTGAAAAGCGCCCTGCCGTCGATCCAGAGCGGCCCGCCCTCCCGCCTGCTCCTCTGCGCCCGCCACAACCTCGCCGTCTGGTCCACCGACCTCGGCCACTTCATGGAGGCCCGCCGCGTCTTCCGCGACTCCGAGCCGCTCTACGACCGCTTTCCGGACCCGTGGACGCAGCGCCGGCGCGCCTGGGTGGAGGGGCGCATCCTGCACGGGCTGGGGCAGCTCGACGCCGCCGAGGAGCGGCTGGCGTGGGCGCAGCGAGGGTTCGTCGAGCAGGAGATCGCCTACGACGCGGCGCTGGTGTCGCTCGACCTCGCCGCCGTCTACGCCGCCCAGGGGCGCGGCGCCGACCTCAAGCGGCTGGCCGGGGAGATGGTGCCGATCTTCCGCGCCCGCGACGTCCACCGCGAGGCGCTCGCCGCCCTCGCCTACTTCCGCCACGCGGTGGAGATGGAGACCGCCACCCTCGCCCTCGTCGAGCGCCTGCTCGACTACCTGCGCCGCGCCCGCCACGACCCGGGCCTGCGCTTCGAGGCGCCGGAGGAGCCGTAGCGCTCAGCGGCGCAGCAGGAACAGGCGCTTCCACCAGGGCACGCCCTGCTCCTTGAGCTGGCGGCGGTGCTCGCGCACCTCCGCCTTCTCCTCCTGGCGCGCCAGCCGGCGCAGGAAGGCGTCGCCTTCGTGCTGGTGGCAGTCCTTGTACTTCTTGCCGCTGCCGCAGGGGCAGGGGTCGTTGCGGCCGACCTTGCGCACGTGCCGGGTGCCCGGCCCGGAGCCGACGCTGGGCCATACCACCTTGTTGAGGGACCTTCCCTTCTTGACCATCGTTCCGGAGCTCCGCGGGGGGTTGACGTCGTGGCTCTCGCTCCCCCCCTTCATATCACCCCGGGAGCCGCGCCGGAACCGCCCGCGGCCTCTCCGGCCCGTCGCCGAAGGCGCGCAGGCGCACGCCGAGGCGGCGCACCCGCGGGTGGTCGGCGTCGATGCGGCGCGCCCGCTCCAGCCACTGCCCGGCCGCCGCGGCGTCGCCCGCCGCCAGCGCCCACAGGCCGAGGGCGGCGTAGGGCTCCGCGTCGTCGCGGTAGAGGCGCAGGGCACGGCGGTAGAAGCGGTGCGCCTCGTCGAGGTCGCCGCGCTGCATCGCCTCGTCGCCGAGGATCAGGTAGCTGAACGGGTTGCGGGTGCGCAGGTCGGGGATCACCGCCAGCATCTCGGCGGCGCCCGCCTGGTCGCCGCGGGCGCGCAGCAGCGAGGCCAGGTTCTGGTAGGCGGAGACGGTGCGCGGCTCGAGCTCCAGCGCGCGCCGGTAGGCCGCCTCGGCGCCGCCCAGGTCGCCGGTGCGGCGGCGCGCCACGCCCAGGTTGACCCACGCGGAGGCCAGCTCCGGGTCGATGGCGACGGCGACCTGCAGCGATTGGCGCGCCGGCTCGTGCTCGCCGGCCTGCAGCCTCTCGGCGCCGCGGTTCGAGTAGTAGAGGGCGACGGCGGTGCGGTCGCTCACCCGCCGCGCCGTGTGGTAGTCGACCTCCGGCCCGAGGCTGAACTCGAGGATCCGCAGGTCGTGGGTCGGCCCGTGGGCGGCGGTGATGTGGCGCGACACGATCACCAGGTCCTCCTCCTCGGCGCGCTGGAAGCCCTCCACCTCGTCCACCGCCACGAAGTACACCGGCACGCCCAGCTCGCGCGCCATGGCGACGAAGAGGTTGGTGAAGCCCAGGCAATTGGCGGCGTGGCGGCGGAAGGCCTCGGCGGCGGTGCCGGTGAAGCCGGCCTCGTAGGTGGTGCCGTGGCGGCGCGGGTCGAGCAGCGCCTCGACCAGGTCGAGCATCCGCGCTTCGGGCTTCTGGCGCGTCTCGACGTTCTCCGCCAGCCAGGCGCGCATCTCGTCGTCGAGGACGAACGGCAGCGCGACGCGGCTCGGCGGCACGCCCTGATGCGCCGCCAGCTCGCGCAGCTCGGCCTCGTCCAGCGCCCCGGCGCCCGAGGCGCAGCCCAGGGCGGCGAGCAGCGGCAGCGCGGCGAGCAGGTTGGAACGTCTCATCACGGCACTCCTCGTCGTCGGCACGGTACTCCTCGGCACGGCCCCCGTCCCATCATACGGCCGGCGGGCCCGAGGGTTCCCGCGGGGTGGCGGTGACGCCGCCCGTGCGGGCGGTAGAATGGCGCCATGGAGCCCATGGAGACGGTCCTCGCCCTGCTCGCCGGCATCGGCCTCGCCGCCGCCGCCGGCTTCCGCGTCTTCGTGCCGCTGCTGCTGGCCGGCCTGGCGCAGCGCTACGGCGTGCTGCCGTTGTCGGAGGGTTTCGCCTGGATGGGGTCGATGCCGGCGCTGGCCGGCTTCGGCGCGGCGACGGTGATCGAGGTGATCGGCTACTACGTGCCGTGGGTCGACAACCTGCTCGACTCCATCGCCTCGCCGGCGGCGGTGCTGGCCGGGGTGGTGCTCACCGCCGGCGTGCTGGTCGACGTCGACCCGCTGCTGCGCTGGACGCTGGCGATCGTCGCCGGCGGCGGCACGGCGACGATCTTCCAGGGGCTGACGGTCGGCGGCCGCGGCATCTCCACAGCCACCACCGGCGGGCTCGCCAACCCGCTGGTGGCCACCGCCGAGGCCGGCGCCTCGGCGGTGCTGGCGGTGCTCGCCATCGTGCTGCCGGTGGTGGCGGTGGTGCTGGTGGCGCTGCTCCTCGTCTTCGTCGCCCGCCGCACCGTCTTCCGGCGCCGGCCGGCGGTAGAGACGCCGCGCACCTGACCGTCGCTCCTCCCGCGAGGTCCTCCCGCGCCTCACTCCTGGCGCAGCACGCTTCCCGGGTCGACGCGCAGGGCCCGCCGCGCCGGCACCAGGGCGGCGAGCAGCGCGGCGCCGCCCAGCACCACGGTGACGCCAACGAAGGTCGCC
>CAZLBJ010000556.1:0-2600 GCA_964557755.1 uncultured Thermoanaerobaculia bacterium | reverse complement strand
GCGAGGGCAAGCTGCCCGAGGAGCTGTTCAACATCGACCTCGCCAACACCTTCAGCAACACCCAGGTGCCGTGGGACCCGGAGGTGGCCTTCGATCCGAAGACGCCGGTGTTCCACGCCGTCGCCGGCGAGCCGGTGCGCTTCCGGCTGATCCACCCCGGCGGCGACTCGCAGAACAACACCTGGGGCCTGCACGGCCACGTGTGGGAGGAGGAGCCGTGGAACGCCGACTCCACCCGCATCGCGGCCAACGCGACGTCGGAGTGGAAGGGCGCCGAGTACGGTCACGGTCCGACCAACGCCTTCAACGCCGTGCCCAAGCACGGAGCCGGCGGCATCTTCGGCGTCGAGGGCGACTACATGTGGCGCGACTACGTGTCCTGGTACCTCTCCGGGGGCATCTGGGGCATCTTCCGGGTGCACGGCTCGGAGTCCGAGCTGGGCGGTGACGAGCCGGGCTGGAACGTCACCGCCGAGGCCGAGCCGGCCGGCACCGGCGTCGGAGGCAGCCCGTAGCTTCGTGGGGTAGGCCGCCGCGGTCCGTCTCCGGAGGCGGGCCGCGGCGGCCCCCTTTTCCGCCCACCACGACCAAGAAAGACGAGACCCATGCGATCCCTCACCCCACGAACGCTCCTCGGCGCCGCCCTGCTGGCGGCGCTCATGCCCCAGGCGGCGGCCGCCGCCGCCACTCCCGTCCCGGAGCCCTCCGCCGCGGCGCCCTTCCGGGCCGCCGTCGAGCACGAGGGCATCGAGGTGGCGGTGTCGATCGAGCCGCTCGGCACCGTCGACGAGCTGCGCGAGGGCACCTTCGCCCGCGTCCGCGTCGGCGTCACCGACCGCAACACCGGCACGCCGCTGTCGTCGCTCTACCCGGCGGCCTGGATGGACCTGCTGCCGCAGGAGGGCGACGTCGAGGCCGAGCCCTGCAAGCGCAAGATCGAGGGCTTCCTCGGCGGCTCGCTGCTCAACCGCGCCGAGCTCGACCTCAACGTCTTCTACGTCCTCGCCCTCAACGAGGACGCCACCATCTCGGTGGTCGACCCGCTGTTCGGCTTCGGCGGCTCGAAGCTCCTGGCGATGGTCCGCCTGCGCAGCCCCGGCGCCGACTGGGCGCTCACCGAGGATCAGCAGCGCCTGTTCGTCGCCATGCCGGCCACCTCGCAGGTGGCGGTGGCCGAGACCGCCTCCTGGGAGGTCGTCACCCACGTCGACGTGGGGCCGGGGCCGCGGCGCCTGGCGCTGCAGCCCGACGGCGCCTTCCTGTGGGTCGTCTTCGACGGCGAGGAGGGCGGCGAGCGGCGCTCCGGCGTGTCGGTGGTCGGCGCCACCGCGCTCAAGGAGGTCTCCCGCATGGCCACCGGCGCCGGCGCCCACGACCTCGCCTTCTCCGGCGACGGCCGCTTCGTCTACGTCGCCAACGCCGAAGCCGGCACCGTGTCGGTGATCGACGCCGCCGCCCGCGAGACGGTGGCCGAGGTCGCCACCGGCAGCCGGCCGACCTCGCTGGCGTGGTCGCCGGCCGGCGGCGCCCTCTACGTCACCGACGCCGTGGACGGCACCATCACCGCGATCGACGGCGAGAGCCACGAGGTGGTGGCGAAGCTCGCGGCCGAGCCCGGCCTGGGGCAGATCCGCTTCGCCCCGGACGGCCGCTTCGGCCTCGCCGTGACGCCGACCTCCAACTCGCTCTACGTCGTCGACGCGGCGGCCAACCGCATCGTCCAGCGCGGCGAGGTCGAGCCCGGCCCGGACCAGGTGGCGTTCAGCGACGAGCTCGCCTACGTGCGCCACCGCCGCAGCGAGATCGTGCTCACCATCCCGCTCGACTCGCTCGGTGCCGAGGGGCGGCCGATCCAGGTGATCGACGTTTCCGGCGGCACCCACGCGCCCGGCGACGGCGGATCGGCCGCCGCCGCCTTCGCGCAGGCGCCCGGCGCGCCGGCGATGCTCATCGCCAACGGTCCCGACGAGGCGATCTACTTCTACAAGGAGGGCATGGCGGCGCCGATGGGCCACTTCAAGAACTACGGCCGGCGCCCGCGGGCGGTGGCGGTGGTCGACCGCAGCCTTCAGGAGGTCGAGCCCGGCGTCTACGAGACCTCGGTGCGGCTGCGCAGGCCGGGCGACTACGACCTCGCCCTGTTCCTCGACACGCCGCGGGTGGTCGAGTGCTTCCCGCTGCGCGTCGCCGCCGACCCCGACCGCAGGAAGCCGCGGCGGACGCTGGCGGTGCGGCCGCTGACCGAACCCGCAACGATGGTCGTCGGCCGGCCGACCGAGCTGCGCTTCCGCGCCTTCGACCCGCGCGACGGCGAGGCGGTGAGCGGCCTCACCGACCTCGAGGTGCTCACCGTGCTGGCGCCGGGCATCTGGCACCGGCGCGAGGCGGCCGAGGAGGTCGAGCCGGGCGTCTACCGCCTGGCCTTTGCGCCGCCCCGGCCCGGCGTCTACTACGTCTACGCCGGCCGGCCCGACGGCGACGCCGCGGTCAACAAGAACCCGTTCCAGACCTTCCTGGCGGTCGAGCCCGACGCCGCCGCGCAGCACGACCCGCCGGCCGCCGCCGGCAGCGAGTGAGCCCGACATGTCCATCCCGACCCG
>CAZLBJ010000555.1:0-8069 GCA_964557755.1 uncultured Thermoanaerobaculia bacterium | reverse complement strand
CCGCACGCCGCTGCCCGACGAGGAGATCGAGCGCTGGCTGCGCCAGCTCGAGCTCCGCCGCCCCTATGTGCTGTTCGTCGGCAATGCCGCCAAGCCGCACAAGAACCTCGACAACGTGGTCAAGGCCTACGGCTACGCCCGCAAGCGCCTGGATTTCAAGGCGCCGCTGGTCTGCGTCGGCGAGCGGCAGGGGGTCGAGTTCAAGATCCGCCAGCGCGCCGAGCAGCTCGGCATCCCCGGCGAGGTGGTGATGCTCGGCCACGTCGCCGGCGAGGCGTTGCCGGCGATCTACCAGGGGGCGTCGCTGTTCCTCTACCCGACGCTCTACGAGGGCTTCGGCCTGCCGGTGATCGAAGCGATGGCGTCCGGCGTGCCGGTGATCACCTCGAACACCTCGGCATTGAAGGAGATCGCCGAGGGCTACGCGCACCTCGTCGACCCCCTCGACGTCGAGGCGATGGGTGAGGCGGTCCTCCAGCTGATGTCCGACGCCGACCACCGCCGCTCGCTCGCCAAGCTGGGGCGGCGGCGCGCCGAGGACTTCCGCTGGCGGCGCACCGCCGAGCGCACGCTGGAGGTCTACAAGAGCGCCATCGCCTCCTACTCGCCCCACCGCCTGCTGCGCAGCGGGGCATCCCGCTGATGACCGAGCTCCCGCGCGGCGCCGAGGTGGCGCTGGTCCAGGACTGGCTGACCGGCATGCGCGGCGGCGAGAAGGTGCTCGAGGAGATCGCCCACCTCTTCCCCGCGGCGCCGATCTACACGCTGTTCCACTTCCCGGGCAGCGTCAGCCGCGCCATCGAGAGCCACCCGATCCGCACCAGCTTCCTGCAGCGCGCGCCCGGCCTGCGCCGCCACTACCGCCGCTACCTGCCGCTGTTCCCGCTGGCGATCGAGGATTTCGACCTCGGCGCCGCGGCGCTGGTCGTCTCCTCCAGCCACTGCGTCGCCAAGGGCGTGGTGCCGGCGCCGCACGCGCTGCACGTCTGCTACTGCCACAGCCCGATGCGCTACGCCTGGGACCAGGAGCACGCCTACTTCCCGCGCCGCACCGGCGTCGTGGCGCGGCTGCGCGGCACCGTCCTCTCCTGGCTGCGCGCCTGGGACGTCGCCGCCTCGGCGCGCGTCGACCACTTCCTCGCCAACTCGCGCTTCGTCGCCGCCCGCATCGAGCGCTACTACCGGCGGCCGGCCGACGTCCTCCACCCGCCGGTCGACACCGACTACTTCACCCCCGGCGAGGACGCCGAAGGCGGCGGCTACTGCCTGATGGTCGCCGCCCTCGCCCCGTACAAGCGCGTCGAGGTGGCGATGGCGGCGTGCGCGGCGGCGGGGATCGAGCTGCGCGTCGTCGGCACCGGCCCCGAGCAGGCGCGGCTGGCGGCGCTCGCCGGGCCGCGCACGCAACTCCTCGGCGCGGTAGGCGGTGAGGAGCTGCGCGCGCTCTACCGCGGCGCCGCCTGCCTGCTGCAGCCCGGGGTCGAGGACTTCGGCATCGCGCCGGTCGAGGCGCTGGCCTGCGGCACGCCGGTGGTGGCGCTCGGCGCCGGCGGCGTGCTCGACGTGGTCGCCGACGGCGTCCACGGCGTCCTCTACGACCTCGGCGGGCCCGGCGCCGGAGCGGCGGGGGACCACGCGGCGATTCTCACCGCCGCCATTGACAAAACCCGCGGAATCCGCTTCAATGTATTGAACCTGCGGAAACGGGCCGAGGAGTTCTCCCGTTCGCGCTTTCGCGAGCAGCTCTCCGGATTCTTGAAGACCTACCTGGCCCGCCGCGACCAACCGGACCGTCCGACATCTCGGGGGACGCCACCGCCGTGATCCAGCGTCGCCATCGCGTCAACGCCAGCCTCTACCTGCTCGGCGACGTGCTCGCCACGTTCGCCGCCTTCTTCATCGCCTTCTGGCTGCGCTTCGACCCGCTGCTCGAGGTCTTCGGCAAGAACCCGCCGGACCTCGCCTACTACCTGTGGCCGCTCTTGCCGGCGGTGCTGCTGGTGTGGCCGGTGGTGTTCTACTTCCACGGCCTCTACCAGGTGCGGCGCGGGCGCAGCCGGGTGGACGAGGTGTTCACCCTGCTGGTGGCGGTGGCGCTGGCGGCGGTGCTGCTGTCGGTGTTCATCTTCTGGTACCGGCCGCTGCAGCCGGACGGCGCGCCGTTCACCTACAGCCGCGGCTTCGTCGGCATCTTCGCGCTCACCGACCTGGTGCTGGTGACCATCAGCCGCCTCGCGCTGCGCACCTACCTCTCCTGGCGGCGCCTCAAGGGCGAGAACACGCAGCGCATCCTGGTCGTCGGCGCCGGCGTCAGCGGGCGCGAGATCGCCGCCAAGCTCAACGCCCATCGCGAGCTCGGCTTCGAGGTGGTGGGCTACCTCGACGACGACCCCAACAAGCAGGGCAAGGTGATCGAGGGGGCGCCGGTCCTCGGCACCACCCACCAGGTGACCGAGGTGCTCGAGCAGCGCTCCGTCGACCAGGTCTACGTCGCCCTGCCGCTCGACGCCCACCGCCAGATGCTGCGCATCCTCCAGCAGGTGGGCAAGGAGTGCGTCGAGGTCAAGCTGGTGCCCGACATCCTGCAGTACGCGACGCTGAAGGCGGCGATCGAGGACGTCGACGGCACGCCGGTGATCAACCTGTCGCAGGTGCCGCTGCAGGGCTGGCACAGCATGATCAAGCGCACCATCGACTTCGCCCTGGCGGCCGGCGCGCTGCTCCTGCTGCTGCCCTTCTTCCCCTTCGTGGCGGCGATGATCATGCTCGAGGACCGCGGGTCGATCTTCTACCGCCAGGAGCGCATGGGCCTCGACGGGCGGCCGTTCATGATGCTCAAGTTCCGCTCGATGCGGATCAACGCCGAGTCGTCGACCGGCCCGGTGTGGGCGATCAAGGACGACCCGCGGCGCACCCGCATCGGCGAGATCCTGCGCCGCTGGTCGCTCGACGAGCTGCCGCAGCTGTGGAACGTGGTGCGCGGCGACATGTCGATCGTCGGGCCGCGGCCGGAGCGCCCCGCCTTCGTGCGCGAGTTCAAGCACAAGCTGCCGCAGTACATGCTGCGCCACCGCGTCAAGGCCGGCATCACCGGCTGGGCGCAGGTGCACGGCTGGCGCGGCAACACCTCGATCCGCAAGCGCCTGCAGTACGACCTCTACTACATCGAGAACTGGTCACTGAGGCTGGATCTGAAGATCCTGTGGATGACGCTGCGCTCCGGCCTGCGCCACCACAACGCCTACTGAGCCGCTACTCCCCCTCGCCGTCCTCGACGCTGCGCTTCGGGGCGCCGAACGCCGCCAGGTCCTCGTCCGCCCGCGCGAGCGGACGGGTGCGCGAGCAGATGCTGGTGGTGAGCTGCTCGCCGTCGTCGCTCTCGTAGGCGTAGACCAGGTAGCGCTCGCCGGGCTCGAACTGGAAGCCGCAGTCGCCGCCGCCGAGGCCGGTCCACAGGATCGCCCGATCGCCCTCCTCGCACCCCTTCCACACGTCGTCGAGCGCCAGCTCGACCTTCATGCGCTGCAGGCGGAAGTCGCCGCTGCGCTGCTCGGCCTGCTCGGTCGACACGACGCGGGCGGTGAAGACAGCGTCGGCGTTCGTCATCTCCTGCTCGGGCGTGCCCGGCATGACGCACGAGCAGGCGGCGGCGTCGGCGGCGGCGAGGGCGGCGAGCAGGCAGGCGGCGAGGACGGCGGCGGCGCGGGGACGGAGTCGGGTGGGGGTCATGGCGTTCCTCCAGGGTGGTTTCAAGCGGCGCGCAGGGCGCGGCGGGCGCTACCGAGGGCGATGCGAAGCTCCTGCCGCTCGGCGTCGTCGAGGGGCTCGGCGCCGAAGCTCTCGCGCAGGTAGAGGCCGACCACCCGCGCGGTGGGCTCGGCGGCGCCCGGCCAGCGGCCGGCGGCGGTGCGCGACAGCGCCAGCGGCGCCGTCGACTCGGTGAGCGGCAGGCCGGAGCGCGCCAGGTGGCGGCGGAGCTGGCGATAGGCGCGGGTGGCGGTGAAGGTGCCGCGGTAGCGACGCCACAGCAGGCCGGCGACGAGCGCCGCCATCAGCAGCAGGGCGAACGTGAGCAGGCGGCGCTGCAGCGGGGCGTCGGCGGGCGCCGCCGCCGCCGGCACCGCGCCCTCGGCGGCTTCCGGCAGGGTCGCCGGCGATGCCTCCTCCTCGCCGCCGGCAAGCCGCGCCAGAAGCTGCCGCGCCTCCTCGATCAGGCCGGCCACGAAGGCCATCTGGTCGTCGGCGCCGAAGGTCAGCACGTAGCGGTCCCACTGGAAGACCAACGAGTCGTAGACCTGGGCGGCGAAGGCGAGCAGGCCCTGCTCCGCCGTCGCCGGCCGGCCGGCGGGAGGCGTCGGATCGAAGATGCGCCAGCCCTCGCCCGGCACCCAGGCCTCGACCCAGGCGTGGGCGTTGGCCTGGCGCACCACCACGTAGCCGAGCGGGTTGAGCTCGCCGCCGAGGAAGCCGGTGACCAGGCGCGCGTGGATGCCCTCCGCGCGCAGCAGCAGCACCATCGCCGAGGCGAAGTACTCGCAGTGGCCGCGGCGGTGGGTGAACAGGAAGTCCTCGAGCGGCGAGCCGCTGGCGCGGCCGACGAAGTCGTGGGTGTAGTCGAAGCGATCGACGAAGAAGCGCTCCAGGCGCGCGGCGCGCTGCTCCACCGTGCCCTCTCCGGCCACCTCGGCGGCGAGCGCCGCCATGCGCGGCGTGACGCCGCGGGTGTCGAGGGTGGCGGGCGGCACGGCGGCCTCGCCGGCGGGCGCCGCCGCGCCGTCCTCCGAAGTGTCCTCCGCACCGTCCGCCACCACCTCCGGCGGCATCGCCGCCGCCGACAGCGGCGCCGCCTCCACCTCGACCTCGTACTGCAGCGGCTCGCGCAGCGTGTAGCGGGAGCTCAGCGCGCCGCCGGCGTCGAGCTCGAGGTGGCGCAGCGGCACCTCGACGCGCACCGTCTCCACGGGCAGCGGCAGGCCCTTGGCGTAGAGCGGCTGCAGCCAGATCTCGACCGTGCCGCGCGGAGCGGCGGGCGAGCGCAGCGCGACCTGCTGCGGCGGCGGCCCCTGGAGGCGGCGGCTCACCTCGGCGCGCGTCCAGCGCCCGCCCTCCAGGCGGTCGAAGGCGCCGCCCTTGAGGCGGATCTCCGGCGGCGGCCCGGTGCCGTCGTAGGTCAGCCGCAGCGCCACCTCGCGGCTGGTGCGCAGGCTGCCGATCGAGTCGAGGGTGACGTCGTCGCTGAAGCCGGAGATCGCCACCGCGCCGCCCATCGACAGGCGGCCGGCGGCGCCCAGGTAGGGCGTGCGCACCCGCGGCAGCAGTGCGAACAGCGGCACCGCCACCAGCGCCGCGGCCACCCCGCAGACGGCCAGGAAGCCGGCCATCGGCACCCGCACGCCGGCGTCGTCGCGGCGCCCGAAGCCGGCCATCAGGTGGAGGAAGGCGAAGCGCGCGAGGAGCAGCAGCGCGCTGCCGAGGAAGGCGAGCAGGTAGACGATCACCGACAGGTGGACGCTGGTGGCGCTGGCGGCGACGAAGAGGAAGAAGATGCCGAGCGCCGCGTGCCACTTGTCGCGCTCGCGGCGCAGCGACCACAGCTTGACGAGCACCGCGAAGAGGCCCAGGCGCAGCATCGGCCCGACCAGCCGGCCGCCGGAGGCGACCAGGTCGAAGGCGAGCAGCGGCAGGTAGGCGAGGGCGAGGACGTTCGCCGCCCACACCGGCAGCCAGCGCTCCGGCTCGCGGCGGGCGCGCACCAGCAGGGCGGCGAGGAGGACGGCGTAGAGCAGGTAGGAGCCCCAGTCGAGCACCTCGTTGAAGGGCAGCGGCAGCGGCGCCAGCAGCGCCAGCCAGCCGAGCAGCAGCCTCTTCTCGCGCCCGAAGCTCACGCCGCCACCCCGCGTTCGAGCGACAGGCGCAGCCGCGGCGCGCGGGCGTCGCTCGACCGCAGCGGGTGGGCGGCGTGCGCCACCGGCTCGACGAGGGCGAGGGCCTCGAGGATCGTCCGCCGCTGGCGCGGCCCGGCGGCGAACGGCAGCTCGGCGCCGCGGGTGACCAGCTCCACCTCGAAGCCGCGCGCCAGGTGGTCGACGGCCGCCGTCGCCGCCTCGCTGACCAGGCTCTCGAAGCGCTCGGCCGCCGCCGCGTCGAGCACTCCGGCGCCGTTGTCGAAGAGGATCGACAGGCGCCGCCCGGCCTCCGCCTCGCGCTCCATGTAGATCAGGTCGCCGGTGCGCGCCGTCTGCTTCCAGTGGATGCCGCGCGGGTCGTCGCCCTGGCGGAAGGTGCGCAGCGAGTGCAGGTCGTGCCCCCAGGCCGCCCGCCGCGGCGGCCCCTCGCCGTGCGCGCCGGCCTCCGCCGGGCGGCGGGCGGCGGCGTCGAACAGCTCGGGGAAGACCAGCACCTCGAGGTCGACGCGGTGGCGGGCGCCCTTGCGGAAGAAGCCGAAGGGGAAGAGGCTGGCGAGGTGGACGGCGGGGAACAGCAGGCGGCCGCGGCGCGGCGCCAGCATCTCGAGCTCGCCGCGGCTCGCCCCCCGCCGCGGCAGGTAGGGCACGAGGTGCGGCTGGCCGTGGCGCTCGAGGGTGAGCAGCAGCAACCAGCGCGGCACCAGCCGGCCGCGGTTGGCGATCTCGAAGCGCACCCGGAAGGGGCGGTGCGCGAACACCTCGCCAGGCGGCTCCACCGACACCTCCAGGCCGCGCACGTTGTGGCGCGAGGCGACGCCGGAGACGACCAGCACGCCGAGCATCAGGGCGAGCACCATGTAGAGGGTGTTGTTGCCGGTGTTGGTCGCCGCCACCGCCACCACCACGGCGAGCAGCACGTACCACAGGCCGACCTTGGTGATGCGGATCCCCTCCGGCACGACGCGGCGCTTCATGGTGGGAATCAACACCGCTCCGGCGGCCGAAACTTCCGCCGCCGGGCGCGGGCGGCTATACTCGGGACCCGCGTTTTCCATCCGTCCATCACGAGACTCGACATCCCATGGAAACCATCCTGGTCACCGGCGGCGCCGGGTTCATCGGCTCGAACTTCGTACGCCTGGCGCTGGCGGAGCTGCCCACCCGCGTGGTGGTGCTCGACAAGCTCACCTACGCCGGCAACCTCGCCAACCTGGCGGACGTCGCCGAGCACTCCAACTACGTCTTCGTCCAGGGCGACGTCGCCGACCGCGAGACGGTGGCGCGCGTCTTCGACCGCCACCGGCCGACGGCGGTGCTCAACTTCGCGGCCGAGAGCCACGTCGACCGCTCGATCGACGGCCCGGACGTCTTCGTGCGCACCAACGTCGTCGGCACCTTCGAGCTGCTGGAGGCGGCGCGCCACCACGCGGCGAAGCTCGATCAGGCGGAGCGCGCCCGCTTCCGCTTCCTGCACGTGTCGACCGACGAGGTCTACGGCAGCCTGGGCGACACCGGCGCCTTCCGCGAGGACACGGCGTACGCGCCCAACTCGCCGTACGCCGCCTCGAAAGCCGGCGCCGACCACCTGGTGCGCGCCTACCACCGGACCTACGGCCTGCCGGCGATCGTCACCAACTGCTCGAACAACTACGGCCCCTACCAGTTCCCCGAGAAGCTGATCCCGCTGATGATCCTCAACGCCGTCGAAGGCCGGCCGCTGCCGATCTACGGCGACGGCAGCAACGTGCGCGACTGGATCTACGTCGAGGACCACTGCCGCGGCCTGCTCGAGGTGCTCGAGCACGGCGGTCCAGGCGAGAAGTACAACCTGGGCGGGCGCAGCGAGCTCTCCAACGTCGAGATGGTGGACGCCCTCTGCGACGCCCTGGAGCGCGAGCTGCCGGCGGCGGAGAACCCCGCGCTGGCGGCGGCCGGCGCGGCGTCGTACCGCGATCTGAAGACCTTCGTCGCCGACCGTCCCGGCCACGACCACCGCTACGCCATCGACCCGACCAAGCTCGAGCGCGACCTCGGCTGGCGCGCCGAGGAGAGTTTTGACACCGGCATCGCCAAGACGGTGCGCTGGTATCTCGACAACCGCGACTGGTGGGAGCCGATCCTCGCCGGCCGCTACGCCGGCGAGCGGCTGGGACTGAAGAAGGC
>CAZLBJ010000554.1:0-3533 GCA_964557755.1 uncultured Thermoanaerobaculia bacterium | reverse complement strand
TCTGGCTACGCCTGCGCCGCCCGCTCGTGGAGGGCGAACATGGCGCCCTGGGGGTCGAGGCACTGGGCGACGCGGTCGCCGCCGGGGACCTCCATCGGGCCGTTGACCACCTGGCCGCCGTGCGCCCTCACCGCCTCCAGGGTGGCTCCGAGGTCGGCGACGCGGACGTAGTAGAGCCAGGCGTTGACGGGCATCTCGGGCGGGCGGTCGAAGATGCCGCCGAGCTGGCGCTCGCCGACGCCGTAGATGCGGTACATCCAGCCCTCGCCCATGTCCATGTCCTGGAGCAGCCGCCAGCCGAAGAGGTCGGCGTAGAAGTCGAACGCCGACTGGTAGCCGGTGGTGGCCAGCTCGTGCCACGACGGCTCGCCGACGGCCGGAGGGTCGTCGCTCGCCTCGTACTCCCGGCTCGACTGCCAGGCGGCGACCACCGCGCCCTGCGGGTCGGCGAGGATCGCGAAGCGCCCCTTGTCGGGCACCTCGTGCGGCCCGTGCAGCACCTTGCCGCCGAGCTCCCCCGCCCGCGCGCAGACGGCGTCGACGTCGGCGGTGGCGACGTAGCCCAACCAGTGGGGCGGTGCGCCGGCCTCGGCGGCCTCGGCGGGAAGCGTCATCACGCCGCCGAACGGCGTGTCGCCGCGCTTCCACATCGCATAGACCTCCGGTCCCTCCCACGCCTCGCTGTCCCAGCCGAGCGTGCGGTGGTAGAACTCCCGGGCGGCGTCGGGATCGGGGGTCATCAGGTCGTACCAGACGAAACGTCCCTGCATCGGCGTTGCGGGCATGGCGCCCTCTCCTCTCGGGGCTGGGTACCGCGGTGACGGGACGGAGGCCCTCCGTGGATGATACGCCGCCCGGCGGCGGCGGGTTGCGGTGCGCCGAGGGCGCCGGCTCAGAACGCCACGCGCAGGCCGATCATCGAGGACAGGTCGGTGTCCTCGACCACGAAGTCGTTGACGAAGACGTCGGCGCCGGCCCGCCGGATCCTTCGCGGCCCGCCCGGCGGCCGGTCCCGGTGGAACATAGTTATATTCGACTTACTTTTATTACGGCTATTCTGGTATGCTACAGAGGATGGCACGAAGCGTTCACGGGACCGGCCGGCCGCACGGTCGTCACCGCCCTTCCCCCACGGAGGGGCTCACCATCATGGGCAGGGGGTCTTCTCCCTCTGCCGCACAAGGAGGATCCGGTATGACGAGAAATCTCTCGGGGCTCGCCCTGGCGCTCGCCTTCGGCGCGCTGTCCGTCCTGGCCGCCCCCTCGGCGTCGGCCCAGGTCTGCTCGTTCGTGTGCACCTGCTCGGTGAGCTGCAGCCAGGTCTGCCGCAACGGGCCGTTCGTCCAGGACTGCCCGGAGTGCAACATGACGACCTGCGGCGAGTACGGCGACTGCGCCGAGAACTGCGGCGAGTGCACCAACAACCCCTGGACCACGACCGTCCACGGCACCAACGGCGGCGACACCCTCACCGGCACGTCGGCCAACGAGCTCTTCTACGGCTACGACGGCGCCGACACCATCTACGGCAACGCCGGCGACGACACCGTCCTCGCCGGCTACGGCAACGACACCGTCTACGGCGGCTCGGGCGACGACTGCATGTTCGGCGAGTCGGGCAACGACCACCTCGACGGCGAGACCGGCAGCGCCGACTACGCCGACGGCGGCGTCGGCACCGACACCTGCTACGCCGAGACCGAGGTCAACTGCGAGCTCTGAGGCGCTCGGGTCCACTCCGCGGGCGGCGCGGCAGGACCGACCTGCCGCCCGCCCGCACCCTCACTCCCGCCGCAACGTCGCCAGGTCGCGCCTCAGGGCTGGTCGATCTCGACGTGTGCCGCGGCGCCGCCGGTGGAGACGGCGGCGGCGGTCCACGCTCGGCCGTCGGCGGCGGACACGCGTAGCGTCCAGGCGCCGGCGGGCAGGTCAGGGACGGTGGCCGTGGCGCCCTCGAAGCTCCACGACTGCCGCAGCACGCCGGACGGCTCGACGCCCACCCACGGCGTGCCGTCCGCCGCTGCCAGGGTGAGCGCGGCGGCGGCCCGCGTCTCGAGCAGCGCCGGCACGCGCACGATGAGCGGCGCACCGGGCGGCAGGTCCAGCTCCAGCCGCTCGCCCGGCACCGCGGCGCGCACCGCCAGCGGCGGCGAACCGTCCGCTTTGACCAGCAGCATCCAGGTACCCGACGGCACCTGCTGCAGGTAGCCGCCGCCATCGAGGCCCAGCCGCGTCTCCTCGACGTGCACCGGGGCGCCGCCGTCGAGCACCACCACCGTCGCCCGGCTCGGCGGCGGACCGGCGGCGCGCCGAACGGTGAGCCACAGGCCGGCCGGCGGCGCGAGCTCGACGGTCAGCGGCGCCGCGGCGGCGCCCGCCCGAGCCTCCACCCAGCGCTCGGCGGCGGCGTAGCCGTTCGCGTGCACCGTCATGCGGTAGCGGCCCGGCGCCAGGCTGGCGGTGACAAAGGCCCCGTCCGCGTCGGTGCCGACGGTGGTCACCGGCCCCGGCTCGCCGCCGAGGTCGCGCTGCAGGCGGACCAGCGCCTCGGGCACGCCCTCGCCGGACTCGGCGGTGACGACGGTGCCGGCGAGCACGGCGGGTGTCATCTCGATCACCAGCCGGTGGTCGCCGGCGAGCTCCACCTCGCGGCTCTCGCTGAGCATCCGCGGCGGGTCGACCACCTCGACGCGGTAACGGCCAGGCTCGAGGTCCTCGACGCGGAAGGCGCCCCGGTGGTCGGTCGTCACCCCGCGGTCGAGCGTCACGTCGAGGCCGCGGACGCCGACCTGGGCGCCGGTCAGCGGCAGGTCCTCGAACAGCACCAGGCCGTCGAGCGCCAGGCCGCCGCCGAGCTCGAGGTCGCGCACCACCTCGCGGTCACCCGGCGCGATCGTCACCCACGCCACGGCCTCGCGCCGGCCGCCGGCCAGCCGCGCCCGCAGGCGCCAGTCGCCGGGCTCGAGGTGGGGGATGGCGAAGCGTCCGTCGTGGCCGGGCACGGCGGCCGGCGCGGCGCGGCCGGACCGCTCCGCCGTCACCTCCACCTCCACCATGCGCTCGACGGCGACGCCGAGGACACGGCCGGTGAGAGTGGCGCCGCGCCGCAGCACCACCTCGACGCCTCCGACGTCGCGACCCGCCACCTCGACGGCGGCGGCACGGGCCGCCGGCGCGAACCCCTCCGCCGCCACCTCGAGGTCGAAGCGGCCATCGGCCACCGCGCGCACCGCGAAGGCACCGCCCTCGCCGGCGGTGGCCGCGAAGCCGCCCGGCCCCCGCTCACCGCGGCCGCGCAGCACCACCCGGGCGCCCGGCACGCCGGCGCCCGCCTCGTCGAGCACGCGGCCGGAGACCGTCGACCCCGCCTCGAGACTGACGTCGACGAGGTTGTCGCCAGCCTCGACGTGGACCTCCAACCTCCGCCGCGCGTAGTCGGGGTGGCTGGCGACCAGCGCCGCCAGCCCGGGCGGCACGCCCACCAGCCGGTAGCGGCCCTCGGCGTCGGAGTCGCCGTGGGTGGGGCCGAGGCG
>CAZLBJ010000553.1:0-5640 GCA_964557755.1 uncultured Thermoanaerobaculia bacterium | reverse complement strand
TCCAGACGTCCCAGGCCAGGAGCCCCGCCTCTCGCCTCAGCGGCATCGCGGGTAGGCCACCGCCGTCGCCCCGGGAAGGGGTGGGAGAACGTCAACTGCACGCTTCGTTGATCTTGTTCTCTTTCCTTCGCTGATCTGTTGTCTTTCTCCCTTCGCTGATCTGTTGATGTTCGCTCTTCCCGACACGCTCCCGGGATCGGCGGGCACTTGAGGGGTAGATTCGGGTGGTGAGTCAGGTGATGAGCTTGCGGCGTGACCTCGTGGGAAGCGTGGGAGGGTGTCTCCTCACCCTGCTGGGGGCGGCTGCGGTCTGCGAAGCGCAGCAGGAGGAGGTGAAGCCTGCCGCCGCGGACAACGGGACCCAGCCGGGCCGGGGGGTGCCGCTGCCGCCGGGGAGCACGCCGCCGCACCGGGGCGCGCCGGAGGAACGCGACGCGGAGCCGACGGCCGCGGCCGTGAAGGCGACCGCGGACGGGTCGGCGGTGTTCGTCGACCGGGCCGCCGAGACGGGGCTCGACTTCGTGCACTTCAACGGGCGGTCGGGGAAGCTCTACATCGCCGAGGTGACCGGTTCGGGGGCGGCGCTGTTCGACTACGACGGGGACGGCGACCTCGACGCGTACCTCGTGCAGGGGGACCGGCTGTCGTCCGGCGAGCGCTACGAGGAGGCGACGCCGCCGCCGCGCGAGGGGGACCGGCCGCCGCGCGACCGGCTGTTCAGGAACCTGCTCGTTGAGAGCGGCGAGCTGCGGTTCGAGGACGTCACCGAGGCGTCGGGCATCCACGGCACCGGCTACGGCATGGGCGTGGCGGTGGGCGACGTCGACGGCGACGGCGACCTCGACCTCTACGTCACCGGCCTCGGCGCCAACCGGCTGTGGCGCAACCGCGGCGACGGCACGTTCGAGGACGCCACCGCCGCGGCGCGCGCCGACGACCCGAGATGGTCGACCTCCGCGACCTTCTTCGACGCCGACCTCGACGGCGACCTCGACCTGTGGGTCGGCAACTACCTGGCCTGGACCGCCGGCGCCGCGGAACCGTGCGCCGACGTCGCCGGCGCGCGCGACTACTGCGGGCCGCTGAGCTATCCGCCGGTGGCCGACCGCCTGCTCGAGAACCTCGGCGACGGCACTTTTGCCAACGCCTCGAGCCCGACGCGCATCCGCCTGTCGTTCGGCGCCGCCCTCGGCGTCCTCGCCGTCGACCTCATGGGCGACCCGCGGCCGGAGGTCTACGTCGCCAACGACGCGTCGGCCAACCAGCTGTGGACCCCGGGCGGCGAGGCCGGCGCCGGCATCGCCGCCGCGCCGTGGCGCGACGTGGCGCTCGAGGCCGGCTGTGCGCTCAACGACGCTGGACGGCCCGAGGGGTCGATGGGCGTTGACGCCGGCGACTACGACGGCGACGGCGACCTCGACCTGTTCCTCAGCCACGTCCACCGCGAGACCAACACGCTGTACGAGAACGACGGCGCCGGCGGCTTCACCGACGCCACCCGCCGCGCCGGCCTCGCCGCACCCAGCCGCGGCATGACCGGCTTCGGCGCCGGCTTCCTCGACTACGACAACGACGGCTGGCTCGACCTGCTGGTAGCCAACGGCACCGTCAACCTGATCCCCGCCCTGGCCGCCGCCGGCGACCCCTGGCCGCTGCACCAGGCCGACCAGCTCTTCCGCAACCTGGGCGGGGACGGCGAGGGCGGCGTCCGCTTCGCCGACGTCTCGGCCACCGCCGGCGACGCCTTCGCCCTCTCCCGCGTCTCCCGCGGCGTTGCCTTCGGAGACGTCGACGGCGACGGCGACACCGACGTGCTGGTCAACGACAGCGGCGCACCGGCGCGGTTGCTGATCAACCAGGTGGGGACGAGGAACCACTGGCTCGGCCTCCACCTGCGCACCGCCGCCGGCGGCGACGACCCCGGCGCCCGGGTGACCGTGGAGACCGCCTCCGGCCGCCGCCTGCTGCGCCGCGTGCGGGTCGACGGCAGCTACCTGTCGGCGCACGACCCGCGGGTGCTGGTCGGCCTCGGCGAAGAGACCGCGGTGCGCGCCGCCCACGTCCGCTGGAGCGACGGCACCGAGGAGAGCTTCCCGCTCGCCGGCCAGCCGGTCGACCGCTACGTCGAGCTGGTGCGCGGCACGGCGGCGAAGCCGGAGACACCCTCCGTCGAACCCTGATCCGGCGTCCGGCCGCGGGACCATCCGTTCGGCAGCGGACGCCGGCGCGTTGCCTCTGCAACGAAAACCGCCCGTCCGGCCGGTCGTCTGCCGCCTGGCACCCCGGTTGCTCCACCCAGCGGGGAAACCACCCTGGAGGACGCCATGGCCGGCCACCTGCTCGACCTCAAGCTGGCGCTGCGCTCGCTACGCCGCCGCGCCGCCTTCACCGCCGCGGCGGTCGCCACCCTCGGCCTCGGCATCGGCGCCACCGTGGCGGTCTTCGGCGTCGCCCACGCCGTCCTGCTGCGTCCGCTCCCCTTCCCGGAGCCCGACCGCCTGGTGCGCGTCTTCCAGGCCTACCCGCAGCGCGACGTTGAGTTCGGCGGCCTGTCGCGGCCCAACCTCGACGACTGGGCGGCGCGGTCGCGCACCCTCTCCGGGCTCGCGGCCTACAGCCGGCTGCCCGGCTCCCCCACTCTCACCGGCGGCGACCGTCCCGCCCTGCTCGACGCCACCTGGACCTCCGGCGCCTTCTTCACCACCCTCGGCGTCGAGGCCGCCCTCGGCCGCACCTGGGGGCCGGCGGAGGAGGCCGCCGGCGAGCGGCTGGCGGTGCTGTCGTGGGAAGCGTGGCAGCGCCGCTTCGGCGGCGATCCCGGCGTCGTCGGCGCGCCGCTCGAGCTCGACGGCGAGCCGTGGGTGGTGAGCGGCGTGCTGCCGGAGGGGGCGGCCTTCCCGGCCGGGACCGAGGTGTGGCTGCCGCTGGGCGCCATCCCGGAAAGCTCGATCCCGCGCCTGCGCGTGGTGCGCTACCTCGACGCCGTCGGGCGCCTGGCGCCGGGTGCCGGAGCCGGCCGCGCCGAGCGCGAGCTGAGCGCCGTCGCCGCCGCGCTGGCCGCCGAGCATCCCGACAGCAACGAGGCGGCCGACGCCGCCACCGTCGTGCCCCTGGCCGAGCACCTGGTGGGCGGCGTCCGTCCCGCCCTCGTCGTCCTCTTCGCGGCGGTGGTCCTGATGCTCCTTGTCGCCTGCACCAACGTCGCCGGGCTGTGGCTGGTGCGCGGTCTCGACCGCCGCCGTGAGACGGCGCTGCGCGCCGCGCTCGGCGCCGGCCGCCTGCGGTTGATGCGCGAGATGCTCGCCGAGGGCGTGCTGGTCGCCGCCGCCGGCGGCGCCCTCGGGCTGCTCGTCGCGCTGTGGGGAGGCGAGCTGCTGGTGCGCCTGGCGGGCGACCTGCTGCCGCGGCCTGCCGAGGTCGCACCCCACGCACCGTTGCTCGTCTTCACTTTGGCGGTGACCGCCGGCTGCGCCCTGCTGGTCGCCCTGCTGCCGGCCTGGCGCGCCACCGCCGGCGCCTCGAGCCTCCATCTCCGCAGCGCCCACCGCAGCGGCCTCGACCGCCGGCCGGCACGCCTGCTGCCCGCCCTGGTGGTGGGCGAGCTGCTGCTGGCCACCGTGCTGCTGATCGGCGCCGGGCTGCTGGTGCGCAGCCTGGGCGCGTTGCTCACCACCCCCGCCGGCTTCGACCCGGAGGGGGTGGTGGCGATCTCCCTCGGCCTGCCGGAGGAGCGGTACCCGGAGCGCTCCGACTACCTGGCCGCCTATCGGCGACTGCTCGCGCGGCTCGCCGCCGTGCCCGGCGTCGAGACGGTGGCGTCGCTGCGCAACCTCCCGCTCTCCGAGGACCCGGCGGAGACCTACCACTGGTCGGCCTCCGGCCCGCCGGCCCCGACGGCGCCCACGGCCCGCCTGCACATGGCCAGTCCGGGGCTCTTCCGCACCCTGCGGGTGCCGCTGCTCGACGGCCGCGACCTGTCTCCCCGCGACGACGCCGAGGCGCCGCCGGTGGCGGTGATCAACCGCACGCTCGCCGAGCGGGCGTTCCCCGGAGGCCGTGCGGTGGGCCGCAGGCTGTGGCTGGGCGAGCAGCCGGCCGAGGTGGTCGGCGTCGTCGGCGACGTGCGCCACCGCTCCCTCGCCGAACCGGCGGACCCGGCGCTGTACGTGCCGCAGGAGCAGTCGCCGCGGCGCGCCTTCACCCTGCTGCTGCGCGGCCGCGGAGGCACGCCGCCGCCGCTGTCGGCAGTACAGGCGGCCGTGTGGGGCGAGGACCCGGACCTGGCGACGCAGCAGATGAGCCTGCTGTCGGACGTCGTCGCCGCCTCCACCGGCCGGCCTCGCTTCTTCACCGCCCTGCTCGCCGCGCTCGCCGCTCTCGCCGTGGCCCTGGCGGCGGTGGGCGTCTACGGCGTGATGGCGTACGTCACCCGCCTGCGTACGCACGAGATCGGCGTCCGCCTCACCCTCGGCGCCCGCCGCGGCGAGATCGTGCGGCTGCTGCTCCGCCGCGGCCTGGCCTGGGCCGCGGCCGGCGTCGTGCTCGGTGCGGCGGCGGCGCTGCCGGCGGCGCGGCTGCTGCGCGCGCAGCTCTACGGGGTTGGTCCGTCCGACCCCTGGGCCTTCGCCGGGGCCGCGGCCGTGCTGCTCGCCGCCGCCGGGTGGGCGGTGCTGGTGCCGGCGCGGCACGGTGCGGGCCTCGACCCGAGGCAGGCGCTCGAGCGCGGCTGATCCTCGCGACGGAGGCCATCGTCTGCGGTAGGGTTCCGGCATGCTCTCCGTCGGCATCGTCGGGCTCCCCAACGTCGGCAAGTCGACCCTGTTCAACGCCCTGACCGCCGCCGGCGCCGAGGTGTCGAACTACCCGTTCACCACCATCGAGCCCAACGTCGGCATGGTGGCGGTGCCCGACCCGCGGCTCGCGGCGCTGGCGCGGGTGCTGGAGCCGGCCGAGACGACGCCGGCTTTCGTGCGCTTCCTCGACGTCGCCGGCCTGGTGGCGGGCGCCAGCCGCGGCGAGGGGCTGGGCAACCAGTTCCTCGGCGAGGTGCGCGCCGTCGACGCCGTCGCCCACGTGGTGCGCTGCTTCCCCGATCCGGACGTCGTCCACGTCGCCGGCACCGTGGATCCGCTGCGCGACGCGGAGGTGATCGAGACCGAGCTGCTGCTCGCCGACCTCGAGCTGATCGAGCGGGCGATCGCGAAGCGGCAGAACCAGTGGCAGACGGCGCCGCGCGAGCACGCCGCCGAGCGCGACCGGCTGACCCGCTGGCGCGAGCACCTGGCCGCCGGCGAATCGCTCTCCGCCCTCGACCTCGACGCCGGCGAGCGGCGCGAGGCCAAGGCGCTGGGCCTGTTGCCCGCCAAGCCCGTGCTGTGGGTCGCCAACGTCGGCGAGGCGGGCTACGGCGGCGGTGACGGCCAGGCGGACGGCCAGGCGGACGGCGAGGCGGCGCGGCTCGCCGAGGCTCTCGCGGCGCGCGGCCGCGGCGGCGAGGTGGTGGCGCTCGCCGCGCAGCTCGAAGCCGAGCTCGCCGAGCTGGCGCCGGACGAGCGCGCCGTCTTCCTCGCCGACCTCGGCCTGGCGCGCTCCGGCCTCGAGCGCCTCGCCGAGGCCGCCTTCCGCCTGCTCGACCTGGTG
>CAZLBJ010000552.1:0-2595 GCA_964557755.1 uncultured Thermoanaerobaculia bacterium | reverse complement strand
TCGTCGCGCAGGCCGGCGGCGAGGGGGCGGCGGCGCCCTACGGCCGGCTGGTGCACGCGCTGGCGGTGGAGGGCGACGTGGTGCTGCCGGACGACCCGGCGCAGGTGCGCGAGCCGTTCGCCGACGCGCCGCCGGCCCTGTTCCCGATCGTCGGCCAGATCATGCAGCCCGGCCGCGCCTTCCACCCGGCGGTGCGCGACGTCGAGGTGCGCGCCATCTTCAACCGCGACGAGGTCGCCTTCCTCGTCTCCTGGCACGACATGAGCGCCGAGCGCGGCGGCGAGAACCGGCCCGACATGGAGGTGCCGCTGGCCTCCGAGCGCGGCGCGGCGGCGGAGGAGGCCGGCGAGACGGCGGCGGGCACCGGGGAGGCGCCCGCCGGCGAGGAGCTGGGCGGGGCGGCGGCCGGCGGCGACGACTTCTGGGGCACCGGCGGCGCCGCGGCCGAGCCGGCCGAGGAACCCGCCGAGCCGGCGCAGGACGCCGGCTTCTGGGGCGACCCCGGCGGCGGCGCGGCGGCCGCGGCGGGCAGTCCCTTCGAGGACTTGGCCGCCGCGCCGGTGGCGCCGCCCAGCCCGTGGTCCGACGCCGTCGCGCTGCAGTTCCCCGCCGAGCTGCGCCCCGGCGTCGCCAAGCCCTACTTCCTGTTCGGCGACGGCTCCTACCCGGTGGAGCTGTGGCACGTCGACCTCGGCCGCGCCGACCTCGCCACGCAGGCGGCGGCGGCGCTGTGGGAGGGCCGCGGCAGCGACGCGCTGACCCGCCTCGACCGCAAGGGCCCGCGGGTCGTCGCCCACTACGAGGCCGGCCGCTGGTCGGTGGCCTTCGTGCGGCCGCGCGCCGGCGCCGGCGGCCCCGAGTTCGCCGAGGACGCCTTCGTGCCGCTGGCCGCCACCGTGTGGGACGGCTTCAGCGAGGAGCGCGGCAACAAGCGCGGCCTCACCGCCTGGTACAACGTCTACCTGCCGCCCCTCGAGGCGCCATCGCCGCTCGGCCCGATGCTGCGCGCCGGCCTCGGCGTCCTCGGCCTCGAGCTGCTGATCGTTCTCTGGGCGCGCCGCCGCTGGGGCCGCGCCGCCACCGCTCCCGCATTCACCGCAGGCATCGAGTCGAGCAACCGCTAGGAGAACCCGCGATGTACCGACACCTCTTCGTCCCCGTCGACAACTCGGCCCACTCCAACCGCGCCATCGAGCAGGCCATCGCGCTGGGGCGCAGCTTCGAGGCGAAGCTCACCGGCTGCCACGTCTACGCCGCCCGCATGCACGACTACCGCTTCAAGCAGATGGAGTACACGCTGCCCGAGGAGTACCTGGTCGAGCGCGAGCTGGCGCGCCAGCGCAAGATCCACGACTCGCTGATCACCATGGGCCTCGAGCTGATCTCCGACTGCTACCTCGAGGACCTCGACCGCCGCTGCACCGAGGCCGGGCTCAACAGCGACCGCAAGATGATGGACGGCAAGCACTCGACCGAGCTGCTGCGCGAGATCGGCTCGAACGGCTACGACCTGGTGGTGATGGGCGTCCTCGGCATCGGCCGCACCAGGGACGCGCAGCTCGGCTCGGTGTGCCAGCGCGTCACCCACGACACCGACCGCGACGTGTGGGTGGTCAAGCGCCTGCCGGAGGACGGCGAGGCGGAGCGCGACACGGTGATGGTGGGCGTCGACGGCAGCCCCGAGTCGTTCGGCGCGCTGATGACCGCCGTCGAGCTGGCGAAGCGTTTCGGCAAGCGGCTCGAGGTGGTCGGCGTCTACGACCCGTACCTCCACTACGCGGTGTTCAAGGGCATCGTCGAGGTGCTCACCGAGCGCGCCGCCAAGGTCTTCCGCTTCGAGGAGCAGAACCAGCTCCACGAGGAGATCATCGACACCGGCCTGGCGCAGATCTACCAGAGCCACGTCAACGTCGCCGCCACCATGGCCGAGGAGGCCGGCGTGGCGGCGACCAAGACGCTGCTCGACGGCAAGGCCTACCAGAAGATCCTCGACCACGCGCGCAAGGTCGAGCCGTGGGTGCTGGTGGTCGGCCGCGTCGGCGTGCACCGCCAGGACGGCGAGAGCGGCCTCGGCTCGAACACCGAGAACCTGCTGCGGCTGGCGCCCTGCGACGTGCTGCTGACCACCTCGCGGGTGGTGCCGGAGCTCGATCTGAAGGCCGAGGAGTCGATCCACTGGACGCCGGAGGCCGAGGAGCGCATGGCGCGGGTGCCCGAGCAGGTGGTGGGCATCGCGCGCACGGCGATCCTGCGCTTGGCGCTCGAGCAGGGGCACAGCGTCGTCTCCTCCGACCTCGTCACCGAAGCGATGGAGCGCTTCATGCCCAAGCGCTCCGCCAAGCTCACCGAGAAGCTGGCCGAAGCGCTGGCGATCGACAAGGCGCGCCGCGAGGCGGTGTCGATCTGCGCCGGCTGCGGCGTCGCGGCGCGCACCCCGGACCCCGAGGTGTGCACGGTGTGCGGCGGCCGGGAGTTCGAGGTCGTCGAGCCGGAGGTGCTCGACCGCATCGCCGCCGCCGAGGGCGGCGCCGAGGAGGAGACCGGCTACGACGGCCGCAAGCTGGCGTGGACGCAGGAGGCGAAGAAGGCGCTGCG
>CAZLBJ010000551.1:0-2973 GCA_964557755.1 uncultured Thermoanaerobaculia bacterium | reverse complement strand
GGCTGGCGGTGCTGCTCGGCGGCGGCCGGGTGCTGTGGATCGACCCGGCGCACTGGGAGCCGCGGCAGCTCGCCGGCGCCGAGGTGCTGGCTGGCCATCGCCTGTACGCCGTGTTCAACGACCGGCGGGTCCTCTTCAGCGAGGAGGAGAAGCGCCGCGTGCTCGTCGGCGACGCGGCGGCGAAGCCGCGGCTCTTCCTGTTCGGGGCTCCGGCCGCGGCGCTTTCCGCGGCCCTGCGGGAGCCGGAGCTCGCCGGCATGGTCGGCCGCCTCGCCGGCGACGAAGGCGCCGACGCCGCCAGCGTCGAGGCCGGCGCTCTGCGGCGCTGGCTGGAGGCCGGGCTGCTGCGCGACGACGGTGGCCGGCTGCGGCCCGGACCGCGGCTGCTGGTGGTACCGCGGCAGGCGGAGGCCGAGGCGTCCGCCGCTACCGCGGCGCACCTCGACCGCTACGTGGAGGTCGTCGAGGCCGCGCTGCCCGGGCTGCGCGCCGCCTACGAGCGCACCGGCACGGCGCGGCGTTGGAGCTGGCTGCAGGTGGCGGACGCGGTGGTCGCCGGCATGCTCCTCGACCTCGCCGTCGGCCGCGCCTTCGGCATCCTCGGCGCCGTGCGCCGGGAGCGCGGCGAGAGCGTCGTGTGGGCCTTCGAGCATCTGCGCGCGGAGGGAGTGGGGGTGGTGTGGATCGAGGCGCCGGACGGGCACCGCGGCGTCGGCCAGCTGTGGCACCCGCGGGTCGAGCGACGGCCGGCGCGGCTGACGCCGGCGATGGTCGACCTGCTCGCCGGGGTGGTCCTCGGCCAGCCGCCCACGGCGGCCGCGGAGGTGCTCTACCTGCGCCACCTGCGGATCCTCCGCTCCGGCGCCGGCGGCATCGAGCTCGGCTGGCCGGCCTTCTCCCCACAGGACGCGGCCCGCTTGTCGCCGCCGCTGGCCGCCGCCGCCCGCCGGCTGCTCGACGAGGCGGTGATGCCGGCGCTCGACGAGCTGGCGGCATGCCCGTGGTGGCGGCTCCGCCGCTGCGACGCCTCCTACCGCCACGCCGCCCTGCGCCTGCTGCTCAGCTACGCCTGCCAGCGGGTCTATGGCCGCCTGCTCACCCCGCCGGCGAGCCCGGCGCCGGAGTCCTGGGGTCGCTGGCTGTGGCTCGGCCGCCGCGGCGACGCCCTGCCCCGGCGCCGCGACGTCGAGCCGGCGCGAGAGGAGGCCCCGGCATGAGCTTCGACCTGCGGGGGGAGGGCAGAGTGGCGCTGATCACCGGCGCCGCCTCCGGTCTGGGCCGCGGCACGGCGCAGCGCTTCGCCGAGGCCGGCTACCGGGTGGCGGTGGTCGACGTCGACGCCGTGGCCGGCGCGGCGACGGCGGCCGAGCTGTCGGCGGCCGGCGGCGAGGCGATGTTCACCGCCGCCGACGTGGCCGACGGCGCGTCGGTGGCCGCGGCCTTCGCGGCCGTGCTCGAGCGCTGGCAGCGCGTCGCGTTCGTCATGAACGCGGCCGGCGTGCTCGGTCCGCAGGCCCTGGTCGACGAGGTCGACGACGCCGCGGTGGAGCGCTTGCTGGACGTCAACCTCAAGGGCACCTTCCACGTCCTCAAGCACGCCCTGCTCACGCTCAAGGCGAGCGGCGGCGGAGCGGTGGTGACCGTCGCCTCGATCGCCGCGCGAGCCAACAACGCCCACTTCCCCGCCTACGGCGCGAGCAAGGCGGGGGTCGTCGCCATGACCCGGAGCGCGGCCCGCAACGCCGGGCGCTTCAACGTCCGGATCAACTGCCTGAGCCCCGGCTCGATCCTCGACACCCGGCTCAGCGACGGTCTCTTCCCGGACGGTGCGCCCAGCGCCGGCGAGCGCCAGCGCCTGGCCCTCGGGCTGATGGCGCAGATCCCGATCGGCCGTGCCGCCCGGCCCCAGGACGTGGCCGACGTCGCCCTCTTCCTCGCCTCGCCGCTGGCCCGGCACGTCCATGGCGCGGTGATCACGGTGGACGGCGGCGAGAGCCTGGGCGTGTTCCAGCCGAGCCACCGCGGCCGGCCGGCGCCGGCCGGCTGGGCCGCCGGCCGCGTACGTACCGGCAGCCTGGAGCTCGGCTCATGACCGTCGCCGAGGCCCGCCCCCGCATCCTCGCCCGCCAGGTGGTCACCACCGCCGACGGCGCCGAGCTGTGCACCGACGTCTACCTGCCTCCGGCCGAGCTGGCGCGGCCGGCGATCCTGGTGCGCACGCCGTACGGGCGGAGCGTGCCGCTGCTGATGCAGCTCGCCCTGCACCTCGCCCGGGCGGGCTACTGCGCCGTGCTGCAGGACTGCCGCGGCCGCTACCGCTCCACCGGCGCCTACGACCTCTTCCAGGAGGTCGAGGACAGCCACGGCACCCTACGCTGGCTCGCCGCGCAGCCGTGGTGCGACGGCCGGGTGGGGCTGGTGGGCATGTCGGTGTCGACGCTGCCGAACCTCCTGGTGGTGGCCGACCCGCGGCCCGGTGAAGCGGCCGTCTTCGCCCTGGTCGACGTCATGGGGTCGGTCGACTACCACCGCATGTGCTACCGCGACGGCGCCCTGCTCCACCACTGGACCCTGCCGTGGACCGCGATGATGGGCTCCGAGGACGGCATCCGCGACTGGCGGGGCATCGACTGGAGCGAGGTCTACCGCCACCGGCCGCTGGTCGAGGCGGTGCGCCGCACCGGCGCCGGCGACGAGCTGTGGCGCCGCGTGGTGTCCAACCCCTGCTACGGCGGCTTCTGGACGCGTTTGAGCGCCGTCGACGCCCTCGGTTCGCTCACCGTGCCGGTCTTCCACCTCTCCGGCTGGCACGACTTCATGCTCGACCAGGCGCTGCTCGCCTGGCAGCAGCTGGGCAGCGACGGCGATCCCGATCGCCACCGTCTGATCATCGGTCCCTGGGATCATCGCAGCCTGTTCTCCGAGACCGCCGCGCGCTCCGAGCCCGACGCCGGTCTGACCCTGCACGGCATG
>CAZLBJ010000550.1:0-4772 GCA_964557755.1 uncultured Thermoanaerobaculia bacterium | reverse complement strand
CCGCTGGCGGCGCGCCCCGGCCTCCGGCGCCGCCCGCGAGGGGCTGCGCGGCGCGGTCGGCGCCATGCGCGACTTCGCCCCCGACGCCGCCCTCGACCTGATGGGCAACTTCAAGGGCGCGCTGCTCGCCCGCCTGTCGTCGGCGCCGCGCGTGGTAGGGCTCGACCGGGGCTCGCGCCGCGAGCCGGCGAGCGCCGTCTTCGTCAGCGACCCGGTGGGGCCGCCGCCGGGCGCCGTGCACGCCGTCGACCGCGCCCTCGCCCTGCTGGCGCCGCTCGGACTGCCGCCCGCCGAGGCGACCGGCGGGCCGGAGGGTGCACAGGACGGTGCTCAGGACCCCGGCGGCGGCGGCGCCCGCCTGCTGCCCGCCGCCGCGCCGCTCGACGACGGCGGCCGGCCCTACGCCTTCCTCCACCCCGGCGCCGGCTGGGCCAACAAGGTCTACCCGCCGGAGCGCTGGGGCGAGGTGGCGCGGCGGCTGGCCGACGCCGCGGGCCTCGAGGTGCGCGTGTCGCTGGCGGCGGGCGAGGAGGCGCTGGCGCGGCGGGTGGTCGACGCCGCCGGCGGCGCCGCCCGCGCGGTGCCGGCCGAGGGGCTGGCCGCCCTGGTGTCGCTGCTCCGCGGCGCCCGCCTGGCGCTCGGCGGCGACACCGGGCCGCTGCACCTGGCGCACGCCCTCGGCGTCCCCGCGGTGCTCGTCCACGGCCCCACCGATCCGCACCGCCACGGCCCGTGGCGGGCCCCCGAGCGCGCCGTGTGGGAGACATTGCCGTGCAGTTTTTGCTATAAGCGCTTCGACGAGACCAAGGCCTGCCTGCGGGTGGTGCCGGCGGAGCGCGTCGCCGCCCGCGCCCTCGCCGTGCTGCGGCCGCCGGCGTGATACGTTTCACGGACATTCGAGACCCCGGGAAGCACCCATAGGAAGCCACCGATGGCACGACCGAGCAAGGTGACGCAGTCGCGTTTCGGCGAGCTGCTCCTCAAGGCCGGCAGGATCGACCCGCAGCAGCTCGAGGAGGCGCTCGCCCTGCAGAAGCAGGAGGGCACCCGGCTGGGGAGCTGCCTGGTGCGCCTCGGCTACCTCACCGAGCCGCAGCTCATGGAGATGCTGTCGCAGCACTTCGGCGTGCCGTCGGTCGAGCTGTCGCAGATGGAGATCGACCCGGCGGTGCTCAAGATCATCCCCGCCGACATCGCCCGCAAGTACACCATCCTGCCGGTGTCGAAGGCCGGCGCCACCGTCACCCTGGCGATGATCGACCCGACCAACGTCTTCGCCATGGACGACGTCAAGTTCATGACCGGCTACCGCGTCGAGCCGGTGGTGACGTCGGAGACGGCGCTGCGCGCGGCGATCGAGGAACACTACGGCTCGACCCACGCCATCGAGCTCAAGAAAGTGATGGAGGACCTCACCGAGGAGGCCGACGCCGACCTCGAGGTGCTCGAGGAGGAGGAGGACCTCGACCTCGAGTCGCTGGAGGAGGAGTCGGAGACGGCGCCGGTGGTCAAGTTGGTCAACATCATGATGACCGACGCCATCAAGAAGGGCGCCTCCGACATCCACATCGAGCCCTACGAACGCGACTACCGGGTGCGCTACCGCATCGACGGCGTGCTCTACGAGATGATGCACCCGCCTCTCAAGCTCAAGGAGGCGGTGACCAGCCGCATCAAGATCCTCGCCAAGCTCGACATCGCCGAGAAGCGGCTGCCGCAGGACGGCCGCATCAAGATCAAGACGCGCATCTCCGGCAAGGTCAAGGACCTCGACTTCCGCGTCTCGGTGCTGCCGACGATCTTCGGCGAGAAGATCGTCATGCGGCTGCTGGACAAGGACAAGCTGATGCTCGACATGACCAAGCTGGGGTTCGAGCCCGAGTCCCTGCGCGCCTTCGAGCACGCCATCTTGAAGCCCTACGGCATGGTGCTGGTCACCGGCCCCACCGGTTCCGGCAAGACCAACACGCTGTACTCGGCGCTGCAGCGCATCAACACGCCCGAGACCAACATCATGACCGCCGAGGACCCGGTGGAGTTCAACCTGCCGGGCATCAACCAGGTGCAGACCAAGGAGCAGATCGGCCTCAACTTCGCGGCCGCCCTGCGCAGCTTCCTGCGCCAGGACCCGAACATCGTGCTGGTCGGCGAGATCCGCGACTTCGAGACCGCCGAGGTGGCGATCAAGGCGGCGATGACCGGCCACCTGGTGCTCTCCACCCTGCACACCAACGACGCGCCGTCGTCGATCAACCGCCTGATGAACATGGGCATCGAGCCCTTCCTGGTGGCCACCTCGGTGCACCTGATCGTCGCCCAGCGGCTGGTGCGGCGCATCTGCTCGTTCTGCAAGGAGCCGATGGAGCTGCCCACCCTGGCGCTCGCCGAGCTCGGCTTCAGCGAGCGCGAGATCGGCGCCCTCGAGCTGTTCAAGGGGCGCGGCTGCGAGCGCTGCAGCCACACCGGCTACAAGGGGCGGCTGGGGCTGTTCGAGGTGATGCCGATCGACGACGAGATCCGCGAGCTGATCCTCTCCGGCGCCAGCGCCGTCGAGCTGCGCCAGAAGTCGCTCGAGAACGGCATGATCGGGCTGCGCGAGAGCGGCCGCCGCAAGATCCGCGACGGCATCACCACCCCCGACGAGGTGATGCGCGAGACCTTCGCCTGACGGCGGAGAGCTAGTAGCGGCGCGGCGGCGGCGCCTCGCCCGCGTCGTCCCGCGGCCGCGCCCGCGCCTGGGTCTTCTTCACCGCCGACATGATGCCGATGCCGGCGAGCACCAGCACGATGACGCCGATCCACACCGGCGGGATGCCGGCCAGGTAGGCGCCATAGGCGACGCCGGCGATGAGCAGGATGAAACCGACGAGGTAGATGGCGAAGTTCGAGTCAGACGAGGCCATGGGGTCGCTCCTCTGCGGTGGTTTGAAGCGTTGAAGCCCCGTCGCGGGGCGACCACCTGGGAGTGCAAGCGCCGTTCCCGCCGCCTTCCCGGCCCCTGTCCTACCCCTCGCCGAGGTCCATCCCCATGACGTGGAAACCGGCGTCGACGTAGACCGTCTCGCCGGTGATGCCGCTGGCCAGCGGCGACAACAGGTAGAGGGCGAGGTTGCCGACCTCCTCGTGGGTGACGTTGCGGCCCAGCGGCGACGCCGCGCCGACCCGCTTGTACATGGTGATGAAGCCGGGGATGCTGCGCGCCGCCACCGTGCGCACCGGCCCGGCCGACACCGCGTTGATCCGCACCCCCTTCTCCCCGAGCTCCGAGGCGAGGTAGCGCACGCTGGCTTCGAGCGCGCTCTTGGCGATGCCCATGACGTTGTACTTCGGCACCACCTTCTCCGCCGCGTAGTAGGTGAGGGTGACCAGCGAGCCGCCGTCGCCGAGCAGCGGCTCGGCGTGGCGCGCCACCGCCACCAGCGAGTAGGCGGAGACCTCGAGCGCGGTCAGCCAGTCCTCGCGCGTGGTGTCGACGTAGCGCCCGTCCATCGCCGGCCGCGGCGCGAAGGCGATGGCGTGGACGACGTGGTCGAGGCCGCCCCAGGCCTCGCCGAGGTCGGCGAACATCGCCTCCATCTGCCCGGCGTCGGTGACGTCGCACTCGTAGAGGCGGGCGCCGTCCATGCCGGCGGTGAGCTTCTCGAGCTCGCCGCGCAGGCGCTCGCCCTGGTAGCTGAAGGCGAGCTGCGCCCCGGCCTGGTGGAGCCTCTCGGCGATCGCCCAGCCGAGGCTGCGCGCGTTGGCGACGCCCATCACGAGTCCCCGCTTCCCCGCCAGGTCGATCTGGATCATGCCGCCGATGATAGCGGAGGCCGCCGCCGCGACGGCCCTTGCAAATGGAGACCAAAGTGCTAACATTTCCGGTCTGCACCACACGACCTGCGACCACACATGGACCAGCCGACCGGGAGGCGAGCGATGAAGATCGAAGAGCGCGGGTACGCGAGGCCCGACGTCCTGGTGTCCACCGACTGGGTGGCCGAGCACCTGAACGACCCCTCGGTGCGCATCGTCGAGTCGAACGAGGACCCCCTGCTCTACCCGTCGGGGCACCTGCCCGGCGCCGTCGAGGTGGACTGGACGCGCGACCTCAACGACCCGGTGCGCCGCGACTACCTCGACCGCGAGGGCTTCGAGGCGCTGATGCGGCGCATCGGCGCCAGCCGCGACACCACCCTCGTCTTCTACGGCGACAAGAACAACTGGTGGGCCACCTACGCCTTCTGGGTGTTCCAGCTCTTCGGCCACGACAACGCCCTCGTCATGGACGGCGGGCGCCTCAAGTGGCAGAACGAGGGCCGCGAGCTGACCCGCGAGGTGCCCCAGTACCCGCAGAGCGACTACACGGCGCCGCGGCGCGACGACTCGCGGCTGCGCGCCTACCGCGACCGCGTGCTCGACCACGTGCGCTCCGGGCTGCCGCTGATCGACGTGCGCAGCCCGCAGGAGTACAGCGGCGAGCGCCTGCACATGCCCGACTACCCGAACGAGGGCGCGCTGCGCGGCGGCCACATCCCCGGCGCCAGGAACGTGCCGTGGGCGCGCGCCGTGGCCGAGGACGGCACCTTCAAGCCCGCCGACCAGCTCGCCGCCATCTACCGCCAGGAGTGCGGCCTCACCGGCGACGACGAGGTGGTGGTGTACTGCCGCATCGGCGAGCGCTCGAGCCACACCTGGTTCGTGCTGCGCTACCTGCTGGGCTACGACCGCGTGCGCAACTACGACGGCTCGTGGACCGAGTGGGGGAACCTGGTCGGCGTGCCGATCGAGAA
>CAZLBJ010000549.1:0-4337 GCA_964557755.1 uncultured Thermoanaerobaculia bacterium | reverse complement strand
GCCGAGGTACGGCTCGGCGCCCGGCAGCAGGCCGGCCTCGGGCTCCGGCACGAAGGGCGCGGCGAGGGCGACGGCCGGGCAGCCGACGCCGGCGCCGGCGAGCGCCGCCGCCAGCGGCGGCGCGACCAGGACCAGCTTGGCGTCGACCCACCGCGACGCCTGCGCCGCCTCGGCGGCCGGCCACTGCGGGTCGAGCGGCACGACCGCCGCGCCGAGGCGGAGGACGGCGAAGGCGGCGACCGCCCACTCCGGGCCGCCGCTGGCCCACAGGACGACGCGGTCGCCGCGGCCGACGCCGTGGTCCTCCGCCAGGCGCCGCGCCAGGCCGGCGGCGGCGGCCAGGGCCTGGCCGTAGGTGTAGCGCAGCCAGCGGCCGTCGCGGTGGCTCTGGAAGGCGACGGCGCCGGGGTCGTCGCGGGCGGCGGCGGCGAGCAGCGAGAAGAGGCTGGTGGCGCCGGCGGCGCGCGCCTCCGCGCTGGCCAGTCCGGCGGCTGGCGGCGCGGCGGAACGGTTCGGCGGCGGCACGCCTCCCTCGGCGCGCAGCGCGAAGCGGACGAGCCCCGGCACGTGGACGCGGGCGACATAGTCGCGCCAGTCGAGCGCCGCGACGTCGAACGGCAGCTCGGCGCGCGCCGCCGGCGGCAGCCGCTCCCACAGCGCGCGGGTGGCGTCGTCGCAGTAGCGGGCGCCTGGCCGGAAGTACGGCGCGTAGACGTCGAGGAGGCGCAGGAAGTGCTCGAGGGTGCGCTCGGTGACGGCGCGGCGCGCCGCCGAGCCGCCGAGGCCGAGCCGGCCCAGCAAGCGGAGCCGGCGGCGCCGTGCGGCGAGCCGGCGGCGCAGGCGCCCGGGGTCGACGAAGCGTGGCGGGCCGACGGCGATCGGCCGGTCCTCCTCGTCGCGCAGCGGCGTGCGCGCGAAGCCCTCGCGGGCGTGGGCCACCAGCTCGCCGAGGGTGATCGGGTTGCGGCTCGAGCCGACCTGGTAGACGCGCACGTCGCCGTCGCCGTCGCCGTCGCCGCCGTCGCCGGCCGCGCGCCGCGGCAGCTCCGCCAGGGCGGCGACGAGGACGTGGGCGACGTGGTCGACCGGTACCAGCTCGAGCGGGACCCCGGGGTCGCCGGGCAGCTCGCGCAGGCGCCCCCGCCCGTAGGCGGCGAGCAGCGGGTCGACGACGCGCACCGCCTCGAGCCAGCCGGGCACCGGGTGCGCCGCGGCGCTGGCGACGATCGCCGGCCGCACGACGGCGAGCGGCACGGCGCCCCGGCCCCGGGCCAGCAGGCGCTCGGCGAGCGCCTTGGTCAGGGTGTAGACGTCGTGGAAGCCGTACCGGGCCGCCAACGCCGCGCCGGCGGCGACCCAGGGTTCGTCGCCCTCGATTCCGACTTGGCGTAGGCCGCGGCACGTCTCGTCGATCGCCGCCAGCACCGCGTCGGGGTCGAGCGTGCCGCCCTCCTCGAGGCTCTCCGGCACCTCGCCCCGCGCCCTGCCGCTGACGAAGCAGGTCGAGACGTGGACCAGCGGTGCGCCGCCGGCGTCGCGCGCCAGGTCCAGCGCGCGCAGGGTGCCGCGCACGTTGACCTCGACGGCGCGGTCGAGGCGCTCGTCGAAGGTGACCGTGGCGGCGCACGCCACGACGCGGTCGACGCCGGCGCACAGGTCGGACCAGGCATCGCGGTCGAGCCCGAAGCGGTCCCGGCCCAGGTCGCCCGCCACCGCCTCGACCTTCTCCGCCGCCCACTCCGGCCAGCCGTTCCCGTGCCGCGCCCGCAGGCGGGCGAAGAGCGGCGTGGCGAGCACCTCGTCGCGCAGGCGCTCGCCGGCGCCGCGGCCGCCGCCCGGCCGCACGAGGAGGCGGAGGCGGCCGACCTCCGGCACCGCCCACAGCAGCCGCTCGACGAGCACCTTGCCGACGAAGCCGGTGGCTCCGGTGACGAAGAGGCGCTCGCCCCGCAACGACCCGCGGACGTCGAGTACGTCGTTCATGGCGTGAACCTCATCGTAGCCCGGAAGCGGCGGATCTCACTGCGCCTGGCGCCCCAGATGAGCCCGGCCCACTCGAGCACTGCCGAGATCAGGACCCGGCGCCCGGCCGGCGGACCTCGCCGATGGCGTCGCCGGAGGCGGTGACGACCACCTCGACGGCCTCGCCCGCGGCCTGCGCCGCGCGCAGCAGGGCGAGGGCGGCGGCGTACGCCGGCAGCCGCTTCGGCAGGCGGTAGAAGCGCGCCGACTCGTAGAAGGCGACCTCGGCGTGGTCGGCGCCTGGGGGCTCGCGCACCAGCGCCACCGTCAGCGTGCGGACGCCCGGATCCCCGCCTGCGCTCATCGCGCCGCGTCGCCGCCGCTACGGACAGGTGACCAGTGCATGGTACTGGTTGAGCTTGGCGTCGGTCGCCGTGTAGGCGTCGTCGGTGGCGTAGGACCCCGGCGGGAACGACGGCGTGTAGGCCGAGCCCGGCTGGATCGACCAGCTCGACACCTTGGCGTTCGCGCTGCAGGTTTTGTTCTCCTGGGCGTACAGCCACGAGCTCAGCAGCACCGGCTTGTCGAACATGCCGGGGTCGACGACCATCGCCAGCACCACGCTCGCCTTGCCCAGCCGCACGCGCACGCGGATCAGCGGCGCCACGTGGTACCACCAGGTCACGCAGCAGCCGCCCCACTTGTTCGCCTGCACGGCCAGGGTGTCGAAGTCGTCTGTGGCGTAGCTGAACACCTTCTCGCAACAGTAGCGGAAGCGCGTGGTGATGATCCACCGCATCTTGTGGGCGCGCGCGTAGCAGCCGTCGATGACGTACTGGAACGGGATGCAGGGCGAGACGTCGAAGGGGCCGCCGAGGTGGCAGGACTGCGCGGCGCAGAAGTCGAAGATCTCCTTGGCCTTCGTGTAGCTGGGCACGATGCGCTTGCAGAGGCGGAAGACCGGCACCTTCAGGTGGTGGTCGACGACGTTGAAGCGCGTCGGGTCGATGCGGTCGAGGTCGACGGCGTAGCTCTTCTCCGGCTTCTCGAGCACGCCCCGGCCGCGCTCGAACCGCGCGACCTCGGCTTCCGTCGGTACCTCCACCCGGCGCACCGCGCCCTTCACCGGGTCGACGGTGACGCGGAGCGGGCGCGGGCTGCCGGCGGCCTCGCGCAGCAGGCCGAGCGAGCGCTCGGCGGTGCGGCCCTCGTGCGGGATGGTGTAGATGCGGTGCAGCTCGTTGAACAGCACCTGGGTGTGCTCCCCGGCCTCCGGCGTGCGCAGGGCGGCAAGGGTGACGACCTCGGTCTCGGGTTCCTGGGCCATGGCGAATCCTCCTCGTGCGGGTTCCACCGAGGACAGGCGACCCGCCCGCCGCGGTCGTTACGCGCCCGTCGCGGGGAGCCGAGCGGAGCGGAGGGCGGTCAGGAGCGCCGCCGCCCGCCCTCCCGCCACGCGTCGAGGTGGCGCACCAGGTCGTCGACCGGCACCGTGCGCCGCAGGCGGTCGGGGACGCGCTCGAACACCACCTCCGACCAGCCGTGCATGCCGACCGGGCGCCAGGTGCGGCCGCCGCGGCGCAGGACGTCGCCGGCGATGGCGTGGATGAGCACCCGTTCGTAGAGGGAGCGCGACAGCGCCTGCTCCGGGAAGAGGTCGTCCCAGCGGCACAGGCGGCCGACGTCGTCGTAGGCCGCCGGGCGGTCGGGCAGGTCGAGGAGCACCGGCGCGTGGCGCAGGAAGATCGACTGCAGCAGGCGGTAGGAGAACGGGTCGGCGATGCGGCGGATGGCGGGGCGGAAGGCGAGGAAGAGGTCGCGGCCGATGGCGCGCAGGCTGCGCGGCCCGCCGGCGGTGGGCCACACCGGCGCGTCGGTGGGCGTGCGGAAGGGATCGCTGTCGGGGTAGCACTCGCCGCGCGCCAGCCAGCCCCGGCGGCTGGTGTGGGGGATCGGCGCCAGGCCGGCGACCACCGGCAGGCCGCGCGCCGCCAGCTCGTCGAGCCGGTACGACGGCCAGCGCATCGCCGCCCGCACGACGCCGGTGATCAGCGTCGCGGCGGCGATCATCAGCGCCGGGCTGGGGGTGAAGTCGGCCGTCACCTCGATGCGGTTGCCGCGCGGCCGCACGCCGATCCCGGTCGACCGCGGGTTGGCGACCAGCAGCATCACCGGCACCGGCAGCAGGTGGACGAGCAGCCCCGCGACGTCGTCGACCGACAGCCGCGGCGCGCGGCCGCCGCGCCGCGGCCGGGGCGCGAACGAGACGTTGTAGTGGGCGCTGAAGCCGGCCAGCCGCACGCGCCGCCGGCGCCGCCGCTCCCAGCCGTCGAGCTCCTCGCGCACGAAGCGGATCGATTCCCACAGCGACCGCC
>CAZLBJ010000548.1:0-6722 GCA_964557755.1 uncultured Thermoanaerobaculia bacterium | reverse complement strand
CCGCCATCACGCCGCCGCGGCCGCCGGTGAGCACCACCGCGCCGGCGCGGGCCAGGCCGGCGCCGACCTGCCGCGCCAGCGCCTCGACGCCGGCGCCGCACGCCCCCGCGCCCACCACCCCCACCGGGATTCTGTCGTGAGGATCGGACACGGGGCCGATGCTAGCGTGCCTCGCACGTCATGCACGCAACCTCTGTCGAACCCGGCCTCGTCCACCGCAGCTTGCTCCACCGCAGCCTGCTCGACCGCGGCCTGCTCGACCGCCAGCTCCTCGGCCGCCTGGTGGCGCGCGACGAAGTGGCGCTCGGCGAGCTGCACGACCGCTACGCGCCGACCCTCGAGGCCCTGGCGCTGCGCATCCTGCGCGACGCGGCGGCGGCCGAGGAGGTGGTGCAGGAGGTCTTCCTCCATGCCTGGCGCCGCGCCGGCTCGTACGATCCGCGACGCTCGTCGGTGTCCACCTGGCTGGTGCTGGTCACCCGCAGCCGCGCCATCGACCACCTGCGCAGCCGGCGGGTGGTGGACCGCACCCACGACCACGTGCGCCACCACGCACCGTTGCACGAGCCGCCGGCGGCGGTACGGCGGGTGCACGAGGGGGAGCGGCGGCGCCGCATCCGCGCCGAGCTGGCGCGGCTGCCCGCCGGGCAGCGGCAGGTGCTCGAGCTCGCCTACTACCGCGACCTGACGCAGAGCGAGATCGCGGCGTCGACCGGCATCCCGCTGGGCACGGTGAAGACGCGGACGCTCCTCGCCATGCGCAAGCTGCGCGGCGCGCTGCAGGCGGAGCGGGACGAGCTGGCGGGGTAGGGCGGGGCCGCCCCGGCTACTTCTTCGGCGGCCGGCTGGGGCGCAGCTCGACGCGGCTCGGCAGGGCGCGCTCCGGGTAGGCCAGGAGATCGGTGACGGTGCGCGCCACGTCCTCTGGCGCCAGCATCCAGCTCCGCTCGTCGCGGCTGTGGAAGGCGGTGTCGACGCTGCCGGGCAGGATGGCGGCGACGCGGATGCCGTCGTGGCGCAGGTCGAGCATCGCCGCTTCCGACATCCCCACCAGGCCGAACTTGCTGGCGTTGTAGGCGGCGCCGCCGGCGAACGGGTTCTTGCCGGCCAGCGACGCGACGTTGAAGATCCAGCCGGAGCCCCCGCGGCGCATCACCGGCGCCACCGCGCGGATGAAGTAGAAGCAGCCGTCGAGGTTGGTCTGGATCACCTCCCGCCACTGCTCGCCGGTGAGCTGGTCGACGGCGCCGAAATGGCCGAGGCCGGCGTTGTTGACCAGGCAGTCGACGCGCCCCTCCTCGGCGGCGACGCGCGCGACGAAGGCGTCGACCTGCTCCTGGTCGCGCACGTCGACGGCGCTGCCCTGAACGCTTCCGGCGCCGTCCTCCCCGCCGCCGCGAGCGGCGAGCTCTTCCAGCGCGCCCGCAACCGAGCTCTCGGAGCGGCTGCAGAGCCACACCTTCCAGCCGCCGTCCAGCAGCGCCTCGACCACCGCCCGGCCGATGCCGCGGCTGCCGCCGGTCACGATCGCCACCCGGGTCTCGTCGCTCGCCATGCCGTCTCCTCTCCTCGCGTCCGCCCTCGATGATGTCACCCCGCGGCGGGGCGTGCAGGGGGGCGTGCAGGATCGCCGCCACGGCGTGGAATAGCGGCCGGCCGGCGGCCGGTTGTTCCCGGCACGAGAGGAGGTGGCTTCCGTGTTCGACTCGCTCTACCTGATCCTGCTGATCCCGGCCCTGGTGCTGTCGCTCTACGCCAGCTGGAAGACCAACTCGGCGTTCAAGAAGTACTCCAAGGTGCGCACGCTGTCGGGCCTCACCGGCGCCCAGGCGGCGCAGCGGCTGCTCGCCGGCGCCGGCATCACGGACGTCGAGATCGTGCCCACTCGCGGAAGGCTGTCCGACCACTACAACCCGGTGACCAAGAAGCTGGCGCTGTCGGAGCCGGTGTACGGCTCGGCCTCGGTGGCCGCCGTCGGCGTCGCCTGCCACGAGGCCGGCCACGCCATCCAGCACGCCCGCGGCTACAAGCCGCTGTGGCTGCGCTCCCTCCTGGTGCCGACCGCCAACATCGGCTCGAAGCTCGGCTACTTCGTCATGTTCGGCGGCCTGATGCTGATGTACATGAGCGGCGATCCCACCTTCGGCCAGCAGGTGGTGCTCTTCGGCGCCGTCCTGTTCAGCGCCGTGCTGCTGTTCCAGATCGTCACCCTGCCGGTGGAGTTCGACGCCACGTCCCGCGCCAAGCGGCTGGCGGTCGAGCACGGCATCGTGCTGGCCCAGGAGCGCCAGGGGATGGACAAGGTGCTCAACGCCGCCGCTCTCACCTACGTCGCGGCCGTGGTGTCGACGCTGATGACGCTGGTCTACTACCTGCTGCGCGCCGGCCTCCTCGGCAGCCGCGACTGAGCGCGGGTCAGTCCGCCGGCTCGCCGAGCACCTCGGTCAGCTCGGCGCGCCGGCGCTCCAGCTCCTCCACCGTGTCGGCCTCCAGCACCAGCCGCAGGTAGGGCTCGGTGTTGGACGGCCGGACGTTGAACCACCAGCTCGGGTAGCGCACGCTGATGCCGTCGAGGTAGTCGATCTCGCCGCCGGCATGGCGCGCCGCCAGCTCCTCGATCTTCCCCTGCTTGTCCTCCACCTCGAAGTTGATCTCCGGGCTCTTGGCGTAGCGGCGCAGCGGCGCCACCAGCTCGGACATCGGCTTGCCGCTCTTCCTGAGCAGGTTCAGCACCTCGACCACCGCCAGGATCGAGCTGTCGGCGTAGTAGGCGTCGCGGAAGTAGTAGTGGCCGGCCAGCTCGCCGCCGAAGACGCCGTCGTGCTTGCGCAGGGTGGCTTTCATGAACGAGTGGCCGACGCGCTCGCGGATCGGCTCGCCGCCCTTCTCGCGTACGTACTCGGCGAGCGCCCGCGACGAGCGCAGGTCGTAGAGCACCGCCGAGCCGGGGTGGCGCTCGAGCAGCTCGCCGCCGATCAGCGCCGTGATCAGGTCCGAGCCGATGGCGCGGCCGGTCTCGTCGATGAACGCGGAGCGGTCGGCGTCGCCGTCGAAAGCGACGCCCAGCTCGGCGCGCTCGCGCTGGACGGCCGCCTCGGCGTCGCGCAGGTTCTCCTCCTTGAGCGGGTTGGCCTCGTGGTTGGGGAAGCTGCCGTCGAGCTCGAAGTAGAGCGGCACCAGCTCGAGGTTCATCGCTTCGAGCAGCGGCTTGTAGAGGGTGCCCATGCCGTTGGCGGCGTCGGCCACCACCTTGAGGCGCCGAGGCTCGCCGTCCTCCGGGCGCCACAGGTGGGACAGGACGTGGGCGCGGTAGTCGCCGGTCACGTCGGCCTGCGAGACGCGGCCGCGGCGCGTCGTCTCCGGCAGGTCGCCCTCGGCGATCTTCGTCTCCAGCAGCGCGATGCCGTGGTCGCCGGACACCGGCCGCGCGCCGTGGCGGCTGAGCTTGAAGCCGTTGTAGCGCGACGGGTTGTGGCTGGCGGTAACCTGGATGCCGCCGGCGGCGCCGAGGTGGCCGACCGCGAAGTAGTTCATCGGCGTCGTCACCAGGCCGACGTCGACGACGTCGAGGCCGGCGGCGGTGAGGCCGTCGATCAGCGCCTGCGCCAGCCCCTCGCTGTGCGAGCGCATGTCGCGCCCCACCACCACGGTGTTCGACACCGCGCGGTCCTCCTCGTCGAGCACGTGCTGGAAGGCGAGGCCGATGCTCCTCGCCATCGTCTCGTCGATCTCGCTGCCGTAGATGCCGCGGACGTCGTATGCCTTGAAGATGCCTGCCATGGTCGTGGGCTCCGGTCGGTGTGTCGGGGAAGGGAGATCAGGAGGCGCGCTCGACGCTGAAGCGGAAGGGGAGGCCCTCGACGCTCGCCTCGCGGGCGCCGGCCGGCACGGCGGCCTCGTCGAGCTCGGCGGCGAGCGTCTCGCCGGCGATCCAGTCGCGGTGGGCGGCGACCGCCGCCGCCAGGCCCGGATCGGCCTCGTAGCGCACGCGGATGCGGTCGGCGTAGTCGAGGTCCATGTCCTTCCTCGCGGTCTGCACCAGGTGCACCACCTCGCGCGCCCGCCCCTCGGCCACCAGCTCCGGGGTGAGCTCGGTCTCCAGCGCCACCAGCAGCTCGCGGTCACCCTGGGTGGCGGTGCCGGCGCGCTCGACCAGCCGCACCTCGAGCTCCTCGGCGGCGAGCTCGGCGGGGCCGGTCGACAGCGCCAGGGTGACGGCGCCGCGGGCCTCGAGCTCCGCCGCCAGGGCGTCGCCGTCGGCCGCCGCCAGCGCCGCCTGCACCTCCTTCATCTGCCTGCCGAAGCGGGGGCCGGTCTTCGGGAACAGGGGCCGCACCTCGTGGTGCACGTACTCGGTGCGCTCCGCCGCCCAGCGCACCGCGTGCACGTTGAGCTCGTCGCGCAGCAGGTCCTCGTAGGGGGCGACGCGCGCCGGCAGCGCCTCGTCGGCCGCCACCAGGGTGACGGCGGCGAGCGGCTGGCGGGTCTTGATGCCATGCGTGTTGCGTGCCGCGTGGCCGAGGCGCACGATGCGCTGGATCGCCGCCATCGCCGCCTCGAGCTCAGGCTCGGCGCGCGCCTCGGCCGGCGGCGCCGGCCAGCCTTCCAGGTGCACGCTCTCCTCGCCGCGCCCCTGGCTGCGCACCAGGTTGCCGTGCAGGACCTCGGCGACGAAGGGGGTGAACGGCGCCAGCAGGCGGGCGAGGGTGGTGAGCACCTCGTAGAGGGCGCGGTAGGCGCTCTCCTTGTCCGCCGCGTCGCCGCCGTCTCCGGCCCAGAAGCGGTCGCGGCTGCGGCGGATGTACCAGTTGGTCAGCTCCTCGACGAAGCTCTCGATCGCCCGCGCCGCCTCGGTGGTGCGGTAGCCGTCGAGGTGGCCGCCGACCTCGCGCACCAGGCCGTCGAGGCGCAGCAGCACCCAGCGGTCGAGCGGCGGCCGCGCCGCGAAGTCGAGCGGCGGCGCGCCGGCGGCGGGCGGGGTCCAGCCGTCGAGGTTGGCGTAGATGGTGAAGAAGGAGAGCGCGTTCCACAGCGGCAGCAGGAACCCCTGCGCCGCCTCGCGCACCAGCCGCGCCGAGAAGCGCGACGAGGCGGTGGGGTTGTCGACGCAGAAGTACCAGCGCAGGGCGTCGGCGCCGGTCTCCTCCATCACCGCCATCGGCTCGACGACGTTGCCGAGGCGCTTGGACATCTTGCGCCCCTGCTCGTCGTTGACGTGGCCGAGCACGATGCAGTGGTCGTAGGCGTGCGAGCCGAACAGCAGGGTGCCGAGGACGTGCAGGGTGTAGAACCAGCCGCGCGTCTGGTCGACCGCCTCGGCGATCAGGTCGGCGGGGAAGCGCTCGCGAGTCAGCTCCTCGTTCTCGAACGGGTAGTGGTACTGGGCGAAGGGCATCGCACCGGAGTCGAACCAGGCGTCGATCACGTCGTCGACGCGGCCCATCGTGCCTTCGCACTCTGCGGCCGGACAATCCCAGGTGAACGGTTGCCAGTCTGCCGGTGCGTCGGTCCAACGGCGGTCGACGAAGGGGCGGTGGGGATCGAATCGATCGCGGTCGGAGGCATCCGCCGGGAGCTCGCGGCCGGCCTTGGAGAACAGCTCGGCGAAGGAGCCCACGACCTCGACCCGCTGGCAGCGATTGCAGCGCCAGACCGGCAGCGGAGTGCCCCAATAGCGGTTGCGCGACAGCGCCCAGTCGACGACGTTCTCCAGCCAGTTGCCGAAGCGCCCTTCGCCGACGTTCGCCGGATGCCAATCGATGGAGCGGTTCTCGGCGATCAGCTCCTGCTTCGCCCGCGTCGTGGCGACGAACCACGAATCCCAGGCGTAGTACAGGAGCGGCCGGTCACAGCGCCAGCAGAAGGGGTAGTTGTGCCGGTAGCGGGCCTGGTGGAGCAGGAGGCCGCGCTCCTTGAGGTCGCGGACGATCGGCGCGTCGGCGTCCTTGAACCAGAGGCCGGCGAAGGGTTCGATGCCCGCGAGGTCGTCGCTCACGTTGCCTTCGCTGTCGACGGCGCGGATCTCCGGGAGGTCGTACTTCCTCCCGGTCTGGTAGTCGTCCTCGCCGAACAGCGGCGCGGTGTGGACGATGCCGGTGCCGTCGGTCCGCGTGACGTAGCCGCCGAGGAGGACCTTCCAGCCGTCGGCGTCGCTAGGTGCGTCGGCGAGGAGCGGGGCCGAGCCCATTCCACCGGTGGAGTGGTAGGTCTGGAAGGGCCGGTCGTACCGCAGGCCTTCGAGATCCGCGCCGCGAAACTGCACCAGGGCCGGCCGGTCCCGCAGGTCGATCTCCCGCCGCTTGCCGTCCTCTCCGTCCACCACCGCCGGCACCGCCGCCTCCAACCCCTCGGCCATCACCAGCGTTTTCCCTCGCTGCAGGGGGTCTTCGATCAGCTTGTACTCGAGGTCGGGATGCACCGTGAGCCCGGCGTGCGACAGCAGCGTCCAAGGCGTCGTCGTCCACGCCACGAACGACACGCCTTCGGGCACCTCCCACTCCTCGCCGCTCGCCGTCCTCACCCTCTGCCCGGGCCGCAGCGGGAAGCGTACCCACACCGACGGGTCGTCGGTCTCCTTGTAGTTCTGCGCCACCTCGTGCGACGACAGCGTGGTGCCGCAGCGTGCGCAGTAGGGCTGGATCTTGTAGCCCTCGACCAGGAGGTCCTTCTCCCACAGGGTCTTCAGCGCCCACCACACCGACTCGACGTACTCGTTCGTGTAG
>CAZLBJ010000547.1:0-5512 GCA_964557755.1 uncultured Thermoanaerobaculia bacterium | reverse complement strand
AGCAACACTCTGCTCATTCCACGCCTACTGGAATTCAGCATATGCCTCGCCCACGGCCTCGTGTTTTCGAATGCTTCTTTCATCACTGAGAACATCGGTGCTGAGATACGAGAGCGACTTCTTGGCGAAAGCATCGCCCTTGAAGCTCAGCAGATATATGAGCTGAAGGTGGCTCTCAAAAGAAACTCTGATTAACGGTTGACTCGCCACAACACATGAATTGCCCAGCAAGACTTGGATGCCGTCTGTTGCCTCAATCATATGCCTATAGAGCGAGAACGGTGCAAAATGAATGTTTACCGAGCGATCCGTCGATTCCATGCACCGGCGACAGGCGTTCGACGCATGATTGACGAGTTCGATCAGAAGCCGTGAGGCAGACTTGTTAGCGGGTTCGGCGGCCCTTATGGCAAAACCCCTGTCTATGATCTCGAGATGTGGGTCAGTAGGCATAACGCTCCCTTCATGATTGGACCAGGCCCTGTAGAGCGGCGGCTTTCAACCAGGCACCTTCGCCGCCTCCAGCACCGGCTCCAGCGGGAGTGCCACGAAGCATCAGTTGCCGGCAGGGTTGTAGACGTGGAGGCCAGTGTTGCTGGTGACCAGCGTCATCGGCTCGATTGGCCCGAAGCCGCACTCGCCGCCGAGGATCCACACGCATTCGAGGCCTCGGCGCCGCGGACCTCCAACCGAGCGCTGCCAAAGCGGAGTTCGGCCGGTGGGCGAGTAGAGGACGCCGGCGCGACCACTCGCCGAGCAGAGCCTACACCTCCTCCTCGCCGAGGGGTCGGGCAGATTGACTCCCGCCGCGCCCCGCAAGCGCACGTACCGCCGCGAAAGGCACACCCGTCGTTAGGGCGCCGCCCCGCGGATCAGTGGGACGTCTGGCATCCTGCCGCCACCGGCGCGGCGCGGCGTCGACGTGCGCCTGCTGCCCGGCGTCAGTTACGTACCGCTGCTGCGCCACGCCGGCCTCTCCGCGGCGTCCGCCAGTCGACGACCCTGCCGCCGCCGACCGCCTTTGCTCGCCGCAGATTGAGGACCGCCTCCTCGACGGTGCGCCCCGCACCGAACGAGATCGAGCGGCCGGTGCGGTCGAGGAACCAGGAGGCGAGCTCCTGAAGCGCGCCGCGGTCGTAGCGGGACGAGGGAACGAGGAGCACGAGGTCGTCGCCTCCGGCGACGACCACCTCGGCGCCCAAGGACTCACGGCTCCGCGCGGCGATGTCGGCGATTGCCCTGGCGAAGGTCCTCGATAGACAGCCCAGCTCCCGGAACCGGCCTTCCAGGAGCAGCTCCTCGAGGACGGCGCCCACCCGGTCGCCGTCGCCGAGGAGGACGATAGAGGTCTCTTCCGACATTCCTTGGGAGGTGCCGCCGGCGCTACCGCTCCGCCTCGATCTCGTGCTCGCCGAGGACCTTCTTCGGCTCCGGGGCCTTGGCCGCCTCCCAGGCGAGGCCGAAGCGGCCGGTGGCGGCGGTGAGGATGCAGGCGACGGCCTCCTGGGGGTCGTCGGTGACCAGGATGCGCTGGAAGTCCTCCGGCTCGATGGTGCGCTCGCGGACCATCGTCTGCTCGAGGAAGGCGAGCAGCGGCTGCCAGAAGTCGCGGCCCATCAAGACCAGCGGGAAGTCCTGGATCTTGCCGGTCTGGATGAGCACCGCCGTCTCGAAGATCTCGTCCATGGTGCCGAAGCCGCCCGGCAGCACCACGAAGGCGAAGGAGTATTTGACCAGCATCACCTTGCGGACGAAGAAGTAGCGGAACTCGATGAAGCGGTCGAGGTAGGGGTTGGGCCGCTGCTCCTTCGGCAGCACGATGTTGAGGCCCACCGAGCGGCCGCCCGCCTCGCGGGCGCCGCGGTTGGCCGCCTCCATGATTCCCGGGCCGCCGCCGGTGAGCACCGTGAAGCCGGCCACCGCCAGCCGCTCGCCCACCTCCCGCGCCAGCGCGTACCAGCGGTGGTCCTCCTGGAAGCGCGCCGAGCCGAAGACGGTGACGCAGGGGCCCGCGAAGTGCAGGCTGCGGAAGCCGCGCACGAACTCGCGCACGATGCGGCCGACGCGCAGGAGCTCGAGCCACCGGCCCTTCGGTCCCTCCAGGAACTGCTCCTCGTCGAAGCTGCCTGTGGCCTTGCCCCAGCGCTCGCGGCCGAGCGCCGGCGGCGGCTCGCAGCGCTCCACCGCGGCCTGGGCCTGGGCGACGCGCGCCTCGTCGTCGTCCGCGCGCGCCGCCCCGTCCGCGGACCTGGCATCGCTTTCGCTCATGGCGCGAGCATACCGCCGCCGCGGTGACGGCAGCTTCCCGCGCAGCGCGGCTTTGCTACACTGCTGCCGGCTCGTCCGAGTCAGCAGACCACCGAGACCCCGAGGATGAACGAAGGCATGACGCGACGCCCGACGAGATCGTTCCGCACGCTCCTGCCGCTCCTGGCCCTCGCCGCACTGGCGGCGGCGGCCGGAGCGCCGGCGCCGGCGGCCGCCGCCTCCGAGGCCCACCGCAGCCCGCCCAACGTGCTGCTGGTGACCGTCGACACCCTGCGCGCCGACCACATGTCGGGCTACGGCTACCACCGCCCGACGACGCCGTCGATCGACCGCCTGATCGCGCGCGGCGCCCGCTTCGACCAGGCGCGCACCGTGGAGCCGCTGACCAGCCCCGCCGCGTGCTCGATGCTCACCTCGCTGTATCCGCACGAGCACGGCTCGACGCGCAACGGCCTCAAGATGCGCCCCGGGCTGCCCTCGCTGCCCAAGGAGCTCGACCGGCTCGGCTACCAGACGGCCGCCTTCGTCGCCAACTGGACGATCAAGGACAAGATGTCCGGCCTCGGTGAGCACTTCCAGGTCTACGACGAGGTGCTGACCAAGAAGCGCTGGTTCGGCCTGGTGGCCGGCGAGGCGACGGCCGAGGACGTCAACGCCGCCGCCCTCGCCTGGATGGACGAGCACGCCGGCCGCCGGCGGCCGTTCCTCCTCTGGCTGCACTACGTCGAGCCGCACGCCCCCTACCGCTACCAGGGGGACGTGGCGGTGCGCGTCGGCGTGCTGCGGCGCGAGACGAGCGACAAGGCCGACCGCTACGACACCGAGATCGCCTTCGTCGACCTCCACGTCGGCGAGGTGCTCGACCGCGTCGCGAACGACCCGAGGCTCGCCGGCAACACGCTGATCGTGTTCCTCTCGGACCACGGCGAGGCGTTCGGCGAGCACGGCTACTGGGGCCACGGCCGGCGCCTCCACGACCCCGGGCTGCACATCCCGCTGGTCGTCTACTGGCCGGCCAAGGTGCCGCGCCAGCGCATCGCGGCGCCGGCCTCGATCCTCGACTTGGCGCCCACCGTGCTCGGCCTGCTGGGCCACCCGGTCCCCGGCGCCTACCGCGGCGTCGACTGGTCCGGGGTGCTCACCGGCCGCGGCAAGCCCGACCCCGGCCGCACGCTGTGGTTCCAGGCCCACAAGGGGGCGGTGCTCGACGTCAATGAGTCGGCGGACGCCAGGAGCGACGGGCTGATGGCCCTCGGCATGCTGCGCGACGGTCGCAAGGAGATCGCCCAGGTCAACCGCGAGGAGCACAAGATCTTCGACCTCACCCGCGACCCGAAGGAGCTGCACGACCTCAACGGCGCCGGCTACGCACCGTCGCCGGATCTGGAGCGGTGGATCGAGCACGTCGAGTCGGCGCTGGCACGCAGCGACGACGCGCCGGCGGTGGACCTCGACGCCGAGGACGTCGAGAAGCTCAAGTCGCTGGGTTACCTGGACTGAGAGCTCGTGAAGAGATGATCCACGGCGAGACGCGCGGCACGGCGACCGTGCTGACCCTGCAGCACGGCAAGGCCAACGCGCTGGACACCGAGCTGTGCCGCGGCCTGGTGGCGGCGCTCGACGAGCTGGTGCGCGAGGAGGTCCCGGCGGTGGTGCTGACCGGCCGCGGCGGCATCTTCTCGGCCGGCGTCGACCTCTTCCGCGTGGCCGACGGCGGCGCCGGCTACGTGGCCGACTTCCTGCCCGCCCTCTCCGAGCTGTTCCTCGCCCTGATCGAGTTCCCGCGCCCGCTGGTGGCCGCCGTCAACGGCCACGCCATCGCCGGCGGCTGCCTGGTCGCCTGCGCCTGCGACCGCCGCCTGATGGCGGCCGGCGGCGGCCGCATCGGCGTGCCGGAGCTGCGCGTCGGGGTACCCTTCCCCACCCTGGCGCTGGAGGTCCTGCGCACGGCGGTGGGCACAGGCCGCGCCCGCGAGCTGGCGTACGGCGGCCACACCGTGAGCCCGGAGGACGCCGAGGCGCTGGGGCTGGTCGACCGCGTGGCCGCCCCCGAGGCGCTGCTCGACGAGGCCGTCGCCGAGGCCGAGCGCCTCGCCGCCCTGCCGGCGGACGCCTTCGCGCTCACCAAGCGGCAGCTGTGGACCCCCGCCTTCGACGCCTACGCCCGGCACGGTGCCGCCCGCGACGCCGAGGTGGTCGAGCAGTGGAGCCGCGAGGCGTCGCGCGAGACGATCCGCCGCTACCTCGAGGCGACGGTGGGACGGAAAGGCTGAGCCCGCCGCTCCGAGGTCACCACGCCACGGGCACCTTCAGCCTGGCGTCGCGCTTGCGGTCGCGGTAGAAGACGTAGCCCTCGCGGCGGCCGTGCAGGTAGAGGTCGCGCAGCACCTCGACGTCGCGCCGGCAGTAGTCCTCCACCAGGTCGAAGCGCCCCTCGCGCACCCACGCGAGCGACTGCAGGCCGTCCGCGGACTTGCCGGTGCCGAGCGTCTCGAGAGCCAGGTGGCCGAGCCCGAGGCGGAAGCCGAGGCGGCCGTGCAGCTCCTCCAGCAGGTCGAGGGTGGGGAGGCGCCGGCGGTAGTCGACGCCGGTGTAGCCGGAGAGCACGGGGTAGTCGAAGCGCTTGACGTTGAAGCCGACCACCAGCTCGGCCGAGCACAGGGCGTCGACGAGGTCGCGCACCGCCGGCTCGCGAAAGACGGCGATGCGGCCCTCCTCGAGGAAGCAGACGACGCCGACGGCGACACCCATGCGGTGCGCGTTGCCCCAGCCGCCGACGTCGGAGGCGGCGCGGAGGGTCTCGAGGTCGAAGAGGACCGTACCGCCGCCCGGAACGCCGGCCGGAGAGTGGCCGTTGGTGGTGGGGCGGCGGGGATAGCGGGAGAGACCGAGGTCGATGGCCTGGAGGCGGACGTCAACGGGCGCCGCCGGTTCGATGCCCTCGCGATCCGGCGCCGTCGCCTCGACCGCCGATCTCTCGTGCGCCTCCCGCTCTCCCTCCCTGGCCGATCCGTTGACGTTCGCCTCGGTCGGATCCGCCGCCTCCCGCGCCCAGCCGGGCCGCCTCTCGAGATCGAGCTCGACCGGCTCGCCCCACGGGATGGCCGGCTCCTCGTCGCCGAGCAGCAGGCGCAGCACCTGCACCGCGCCGGCCTTGTCGAGGGGGCGGTTGCCGTTGCCGCACTTGGGGCTCTGGATGCACGAGGGGCAGCCGTCCTCGCACTCGCAGGCGGCGATCATCGAC
>CAZLBJ010000546.1:0-2641 GCA_964557755.1 uncultured Thermoanaerobaculia bacterium | reverse complement strand
CTGGGTCGAGGCGACGCTCGAGCGCTGCGCCGGCAACTGGCACGACCTCTCCTGCGAGATGGCGATGACCGCGCTGCAGCGGGTGGCGCTGCAATTCCCGCGGGCGCTGCCGGCGGAGCTGCTCGCCCGGGTGCGCGAGACGGCCGGCACCGCGCCGCCACCGCCGGGGCCCGAGCTGGTGCGCGACCCGTGGGGCTTCCGCCGCACCGAGAACCAGCAGATGGGGCTGATCGCGCGCTCGCTCGGCGCCCACGCGGTGGCCGGCACCGGCGGCTCGCCGGCCGCCCGCGCCTGGGCCGACCACGCGGCCGCCTTCCTCGCCGCCCACGACCGCGACGGCTGGTACGAGGGCGACAGCCCCGGCTACATGGGCACCTCGATCACCGCGCTCCTCCACCTGCTCGACCACGCGCCCGACGCCCGCGTGCGCGACCTCGCCGGCCGCCAGCTCCAGCTCCTCTTCGTCGCCTGGGCCGAGAACCACGTCCGCGGCACGCCGGCCGGGCCGCGCTCGCGCACCTACGTCCACTGGGCGCAGGGCGACCGCAACTTCCCCTGGCCTGCCTGGTACCACTACGCCACCGGCGCCGGCGAGGCGAAAGACTACGCGCTCGGCGACTGGCCCGACGTCGCAACCTCGAGCTACGAGTTCCCGGCGCCGGTCGTCGACCTGCTGCGCGCCGCGCGCGGCGGCGAGCCCTACGAGGTGCGCACGCGGCGGCGCATCGACATGGAGCACCGCCGCGACCTCCACGCCGCCACCTACTCGTGGGTGACGCCGGACTACGTGCTGGGCACGGCGCCGGCGGTCGACGGCCTGGCACTCGGCGTCTCCGGCGGCCAGGAGATCCAGGCGACGCTGTTCGCCGACGGCGACCGCTTCGCGCCTCTCTACCTGTGGACGCGGACCGACGCGCCGCGCCGCCGCGCCCAGCGCTGGCGCAGCCGTACCGACCAGGAGCAGGCCGCCGGCTGGCGCAACCTGGCGGTGGCGCGCATGGGCACCCCCGACGAGCCCGGCCACGCCTGGCTGTCGCCGCCCTGGAGCCGCCCGCAGCCGCCGGCCGCGGAGGATGGAGACGGGGAGGGCGGCGGCGAGGAGGACGGTGGCGAGAGCGGCGACGTCCTGGTGGCGCGCTACGGCGACACCTACGTGGCGCTGGTCACCGCCGGCGGCTGGGAGGTGACGCGGGCGCCGGAGGCCTTCCCCCGCTTCCACGGCGGCGCCGTCGCCCGCGGCTCCTGGGTGGCGGTGCCGCGCCGCCAGCCGGCGGCCATCGGCCTCGAGGTCGGGCGGGCCTCGGAGGTCGGCGGCTGGGAGGCCTGGCAGCGCAAGGTGCGCGGCCTGCGCCTGGAGGTCGCCGACGCGGAACCGTCGGCCGCCGCCGGCGACGGGGAGCCGCCGCGCCGCCGGGCCGCCCCGCCGGCGATCACCTTCCGCTCCAGCGAGGGCCGCCGCTTCGTCTTCCGCCCCGGCGTCTCGGCGACGGTCGACGGCGAGACCCTCGCCGCCGCCACCTGGCCGCTCCATGCCTCCCCCTTCCTGGCCAAGGAGCCGGAGGGCGGCTGGCGCTTCGAGCGCGGCGACGTGCGCTACCGCTTCGTGCCGCTCAGCGAGCCGGAGCGCGAGCCGGAGGCCGAGCCGCGTCCGGCTGCCGCTCCCACAGCACGATCTCCGGGTTGATGAAGCGCTGGCTGGTGCCGATGTCGCCGAACCACAGCAGGTTGAAGGCGGGGTCGCCCTGGTGGGTCAGCACCCGCCGGTAGCCGAGCTCGCCGCGGTCCATCCGCGCCACGAAGGCGTGCTCGCGCGGGTTGCGCAGGTCGGTGAGGTTGACGGCCACGAAGTGCGGCCGCTGGCGCGCCAGCACCCGGCCGCCGCTGCGGTGGATGCGCGGCCAGGCGAGGCGGCGGAAGCGCGGCACGTGCTTGGTGCGGCCGACGGCCACCGCCGGCCGGCGCTCGCCGGCGGCGGGCTCGGCCATGCGCTGCGCGACGAAGTCCTCCACCCGGTAGCGGCTGTCGGCCAGCATGCGGGCGTCGACCGACGCCGCGTAGAAGAACCCGTAGACGAAGACCGCCGCCGTCGCCGCCGCCACCAGCCGCCGCCGCCCCGTCGCCGCCGCCGCGGCGCGTTCGGCCAGCAGGCCGAAGAAGCGGCCGCCGGCGAGCGCCAGGATCAGGCACACGGGAAGCACGTAGCGGTCGAAGGTGAAGCCGATCACCGCCACCAGCGTGAGGTAGTACGACACGGCGAGCAGCAGCAGCGAGCCGAGCAGCCACGCCTCGCGCCGGGCGCCGCGCGGCGCCGCGGTGGCCGCGCCCGCCGCCGTCCCCGCCTGCCGCCGCTCCCGCCACGCAAGCACCGCCACCCACGCGACGCCGCCGGCGCAGGCGGCGAAGAGCAGCGGGTCGAGGGCGAACACCACCTGCAGGAAGAAGCGCCATCCGAGGGCGAGCTGGTCGCCGAGGCCGTGGCCGAACTCGCGGTAGGGGCCGCTCATCGGCCCGAGCAGCAGCTCGACGTGGTGGAGGAAGCGCACCCGGTTGGTGAAGACGTTCTGGAACAGGGCGTAGAAGAGGAGCGCCGAGGTGCCGGCGGCGAGGAAGCGGCGGTCGGCGGCGGCGCGCAGCAGGCGCC
>CAZLBJ010000545.1:0-2619 GCA_964557755.1 uncultured Thermoanaerobaculia bacterium | reverse complement strand
GCCGCGGCTACGGCGCGCTCGTGGAGGTTGGAGGCGATTTCCAGCACGCTGCCAGGGTCCTGCGCCCCGGCGGCCGCTGCATAGGCGAGTACGGCGACGAGCACCGTCGAGCTCGCCGCAGCTCTCGGTGACCACCATCGGGCAGCGGCGGCAGGCCGCCTCGCCCTCCTGGCGCCACCAGCGGCAGGCCGGGCACAGGGCGCATTGCGGCGTTGACGCCACCGCCTCCGGCAGGCGCTCGACGAGCGCGACGCGTGCTCAGCCGCGGACATCGGTCCCGATGCATCGCCGTTCATGCGGTGGTTCTCCTTCCGTGGCCGCGGCCGCACGCCGTGCGCCGACCGCGCGGCGAGGACGCGAAGAGTTCGGGAGAACGGGCGCGCGGCCGTGCCGCGGCGTTACGTCAGCCGCGCCGCGGAGCGGCGGCAGCGGCGGCGAGCGTCAGGGAAGGGGCGCCGTCCTCGTCCGCGTCGAGATAGCCGTGGGCGCGCATCCAGCCGTCGTCGTAGATCGTCGACAGGTACCGGTTGCCGGAGTCGGGGAGGATGGTGACGATGCGCGCGCCTCCGCCGCCGGCGCCGCGCAGCTCGCCGCGCTCTGCCAGGCCGGCGAGGAGGCGGCGCACGCCCCACACCGCGGCGCCGCTCGAGCCGCCGGCGAACAGGCCCTCGCGGCGCGCCAGGTCGCGGGCGGCGAGGAAGGCGTCGCGGTCGGAGACCTGCACCATGTCGTCGATGACCTCGAACTCGGGGCAGCCGATGATCTCCTCGTCGCCGAGCCCCTCGAGGCGGTAGGGCCGCGGCGTGCACAGGCGGCGGTCGCGGAACCAGCCGGTGAACACCGAGCCCTCGACGTCGACCGCCAGCACGCGCACCCGCGGGTCCTGCGCCTTGAGATAGCGGCCGGCGCCGGAGATGGTGCCGCCGGTGCCGATGCCGGCGACCAGCCAGTCGACGCGGCCGTCCATCTGTTGCCAGATCTCGGGGCCGGTCGTGCGGTAGTGGGCCTCGTTGTTCTCGCGGTTGTTGTGCTGGTCGGGGAAGTACCAGTCGGGGTGCTCGGCCGCCAGCCGCCGCGCCTTCTGGTTGTAGCTCTCCGGGTGCTCGGGCGGCAGCTCGCCGTCGACCAGCACCAGCTCGGCGCCGAGGGCGCGCAGGGCGGCGAGCTTCTCCGGGCTGCACTGGCGGCGCACCACCAGCGTGCAGCGCAGGCCGTGGAGGACGGCCATCATCGCCAGGCCCATGCCGGTGTTGCCCGAGGAGGCCTCGACGACGGTGCCGCCCGGCCGCAGGCGGCCGTCGGCCAGCGCTCGTTCGACCATGTGCCGCGCCACGCGGTCCTTGATCGAGCCCATCGGGTTGAGCATCTCGAGCTTGGCGAAGACCCGGCAGCCGTCGGCGGCCGCACCGTCGAGGCAGCGCGAGAGGGCGACGAGCGGCGTGCCGCCGATGGCGCCGGTCACGGAGCCGTCGAGCACCGCCGGGGTGAGCACCGGGATCTGGGGCTGGCTTCGCTGCGTCACGCGTCGACCTCGATGCACATCATACGCCGCGTTCGTGGCGGCGGCGTGGCGGCGGGCGGCCGGCAGGATGGCGGCGGGGATCAGACCGGGTTCGGGATGTCGACGAAGTCGACCTCGACGCCGAAGCGCTCCGCCACGCGGCGGCCGAGGGCGCGGATGCCGAGGCGCTCGGTGGCGTAGTGGCCGGCGGCGAGGTAGTGGATGCCCGCCTCGCGCGCGAAGTTCATCACCCACTCGCTGACCTCGCCGGTGAGGAAGGCGTCGAGCCCCTCGTCGATGGCGCGGTAGAGCTCGCGCTGGGCGCCGCCGCTGACGATGCCGAGGGTGGAGATCTCCTCCGGGCCGTGGCCGAAGACCATCGGCTCCTGGCCGAAGATCTTCAGCGCCTGGCGGACCAGGTCCTCGATCGGCAGCGGCTTCGGCAGCCGGCCCGAGAAGCCCACCGGCAGCCCCTTGGCCTCGCCGAAAGGCTGGACGTCCAGCAGGCCGAGCTGGCGCGCCGCCACCGCGTTGTTGCCGAGGTCGGGGTGGCGGTCGAGCGGCAGGTGGTAGGCGAGGAGGTTGAGCTCGGCGCGCATCAGCGCCGCCACGCGGCCGTGCTGGACGCCGGTCAACGGCAGCGGCATGCCGTGCCAGAAGATGCCGTGGTGGACGATGACCGCGTCGGCGCCGGCCGCCTCGGCGCGCTCGAACAGCTCGAGGCACGCCGAGACGCCGGTCACCACCTTGGCGATTCGCGGCCTGCCCGCGACCTGCAGCCCGTTGGGGGCGTAGTCGCCCCCCTCGTGAGCGTCCAGCAGGTCGTCGAGGAACGCCGCCAGCTCGTCGCGGTCGATCGTCGGTCTCGGCATGGGCCGGATCGTACCCTCCTTACCAGCGGTCGCCGCTGCCACTGCCACCGCTGCCGCCACTGCCGCTGCCGCCACTGCCGCTGCTGCCGCTGCTGCCGCTGCTGCCGCTGCTGCCGCTACTGCCGCTGCCGCCGCTGCTGCCGCTGCCCCCACTGCTGCCGCGGCCGCCGCGGTCACCGCCGCGGCCCCCACGCCCGCCGCGGTCGCCGCCGCCACCGCGGCCGCCACGCCCGCCGCGGTCGCCGC
>CAZLBJ010000544.1:0-4703 GCA_964557755.1 uncultured Thermoanaerobaculia bacterium | reverse complement strand
TCGAACTCGCTGCCGATGCCGAGGTAGTCGTAGACGGTGAGGCCGACGCGGCGTTCGAAGCGTTGGGCGTAGCTCTCGACCTCGCCGACCGGCTCGTCGCGGAACATGCGCTCGACGCGGAAGAGGGGCAGGAACATGGTGGTCAGACCGAGGGTCGGCTCGCCGTCGCGGCGGGCCGCCTGCGCCATCCAGTCGTCGAAGCTCGAGACGCTGATGCCGCGCAGGGTGACGCCCGCCACCCCCAGCTCCGACAGCACCCCCCAGAACTTCTCGCTCGGGTTGATCAGGTGGAGGATCACCAGGTCGCCGGTGTCGAAGGGGTCGAAACGGCCCGGGCGGCGGCGGTTCACGGCGTCTCCGCCTGGGAGATCTCGAGCAGCACGCCGCCGGTGCTGCGCGGGTGGACGAACTGCACCCGGTGGCCGCCGGCGCCGCGGGTGGGCGCGTCGCGCAGCACCTCGAGGCCCGCCCGCCGCAGGCGCGCGTCGTCGCCGGCGACGTCGCCGCTGGCCAAGCACAGGTGGTGGATGCCGGGGCCGCGCTTGGCCAGGAACTTCGCCACCGGCGAGTCCTCCGAGGTCGGCTCCAGCAGCTCGATGCGCGAGGCGCCGCACGGGATCATCGCCACCCGCACGCCCTCGGCCGGCACCTCCTCCACCGACTCCACGCTGAGTCCCAGCGCCTCCCAGGTCTTGCGCGCCTCGTCGATCGAGGCGACGGCGATGCCGATGTGGTCGATGCCTTCGATCATGGTCCTCCCCGCCTTCCCGGCTCCGCTCAGCTCCGCGCCTGCGCCACCGCCCCCTCGAACAGGCGGTCGGCGACGCGGTAGGGGTCGTGGCGCTCGGCGAGGCCGCGCTCGACCTCGTGCTCGACGCCGAGGGTCTCGTCCGCCGCCGCCAGCACGCGCTCCTTCAAGATCGCCTCGACGCGCAGGCGCAGGACCTGGCGCCGGCGCTCGGCCAGGCCGCCGGTCTCGACGAGGTGGGCGCGGTGCGCCTCGGTGCGCTCCAGCACCTCGTCGACGCCCTCGCCCCGCGCCGCCACCGTCTCGACGATCGGCGGCCGCCAGCCGGCGCGCGTCTCGGCCAGCGACAGCATCGTCTCGAGGTCGCGCCGGGTGCGCCGCACGCCCTCGCGGTCGGCCTTGTTGATGACGAAGACGTCGGCGATCTCCATCAGCCCCGCCTTGATCGCCTGGATGTCGTCGCCGAGGCCGGGGACGGTGACCACCAGCACGGTGTCGACGCTGCGCACGACGTCCACCTCGTCCTGGCCCACACCCACCGTCTCGACCAGCACCCAGTCGAAGCCGGCGGCGTCGAGCACGTCCACCGCGTCGTGGCTGGCGCGCGCCAGGCCGCCCATGGCGCCGCGGGTGGCCATCGAGCGGATGAAGACGCCGGGGTCGAGGTAGAGCGACTGCATGCGGATGCGGTCGCCGAGGAGCGCCCCGCCGGTGTAGGGGCTGGTCGGGTCGACCGCCAGGATGCCCACCGTGTCGCCGCGCTCGCGCAGCTTCCGCGCCAGGCGGTCGACCAGCGTCGACTTGCCGGCGCCCGGCGGGCCGGTGACGCCCACCACGGTGGCGCGGCCGGTGTGCGGATAGAGGCGGCGGATCAGCTCGCGCCGCCCGTCGCCGCCGCCCTCGACGCGGGAGACGGCGCGCGCCAGGGCGCGCGGCCGGCGCTCGCGGACGCCCGCCACCAGCGCGTCGAGCTCGGCCGTGCCGGCGGCGCCGGGGTCGCTCAAGAGGCCTCGAGGAGCTGGCGCGCGATGACCAGGCGCTGGATCTCGCTCGTGCCCTCGCCGATGGTGCAGATCTTCGAGTCGCGGAAGTACTTCTCGGCCCGGTAGTCCTTGATGAAGCCGTAGCCGCCGTGGATCTGCACGCCGCGCTCGGCGCAGTAGACGGCGGTCTCCGACGCGTACAGCTTGGCCTGCGCCGACTCGCGGGTGACGCGCCCGCCGGCGTCCATGACGAGGGCGGCGCGCAGGGTCAGCGCCTCGGCGGCGGCGATGCGGGTGGCCATCTCGGCGAGGGTGAACGACACCGCCTGGAAGTCGGCGATCGGGCGGTCGAACTGCCGCCGCTCCTTGGCGTAGTCGCGCGCCGTGTCGAAGGCCCCGTGGGCGACGCCCAGCGACAGGGCGGCGATCGAGATGCGGCCGCCGTCGAGGATGCCGAGCGCCTGCTTGAAGCCGGTGCCGGGCTCGCCGAGCAGGTGGTCCTCCGGCACGAAGCACTCCTCCATCACCACCTCGGCGGTGTCGGAGGCGCGGCAGCCGAGCTTGTTCTCCTTCTTGCCCGGGCGGAAGCCGTCCATGCCGCGCTCGAGCACGAAGGCCGAGATGCGGTGGTGGCGCGCCCCCTCGTCGGGCAGCGACTCGTCGACCGCCATCACCACGCAGACGTCGCCCACCGAGCCGTGGGTGGTGAAGGTCTTGGCGCCGTCGAGCACCCAGCCGCCGTCGACGCGGCGGGCGCGGGTGCGCGTGCCGGCGGCGTCGGAGCCCGCCTCCGGCTCGGTGAGGCTCCAGGCGCCGATCTTCTCGCCCTTGGCCAGCGGCACCACCCAGCGGCGCTTCTGCTCCTCGGTGCCGAACTTGAAGATGTGGTTCGTGCACAGCGAGTTGTGCGCCGCCACCGACAGGCCGATCGACGGGTCGACGCGGGAGATCTCGCGCACCACCAGCACGTACTCGACGTAGCCGAGGCCGGCGCCGCCGTACTCCTCCGGGAAGATCACGCCGAGGAAACCGAGCTCGCCGAGGTGGGCGAAGACCTCGCGCGGGAAGCGCTGCGCCTCGTCGGTCTCCTCGACGATCGGGTCGATCTCCTTGGCGGCGAAGTCGCGCGCCGCCTGCTCGACGGCGCGCTGCTCGGGGGTGAGCGCGAAGTCGACGGAGGCGAGGCCGGCGGCGTCCGTGTCTTGGGTGGCTACGGTCATGGCGTCCTTCGCGGAGTGGTTCGGGGGCAGGCCGGCTCGAAGTTCGATGCTACCGCGGGGCAGCGAGGGCTGGCAACGAAGCGCCCCGCGCTCAGCCGCCCGCCGCCTCGGCGAGGATGGCTCGGCCGCTCGAGGTACCGAGGCGGTCGGCGCCGGCGGCGATCATGGCACGGGCGGCGGCGAGGTCGCGGATGCCGCCGGAAGCCTTGACGCGGCAGCGGCCGGCCGCCACCTCGGCGAGCAGGCGCACGTCCTCGATCGTGGCGCCGCCGGGGCCGAAGCCGGTCGAGGTCTTGACGAAGTCGGCGCCGCTGGCGGCGACCATCTCCGCCGCGCGGCGCTTCTCGGCGCCGGTGAGGAGCGCCGTCTCGACGATCACCTTGAGCACCAGGCCGTCGCCGCGCAGGGCGCGCATCGCCCCCACCCAGGCCCCGAGGTCGTCGGCGGCGCGGCGGTCGTCGCCGCTCTTGAGGAACGACAGGTTGATCACCGTGTCGAGCTCGCGGGCACCCTCGGTCACCGCCTGCACCGACTCGGCCACCCGCGCCCGCGCGTCGACGTAGCCGAACGGGAAGCCGATCACCGTCGCCGCCGCCACCGCCGTCCCCGCCAGCCCCTCCGCCGCCAGCCGCACCCAGCACGGCGGCACCATCGCGCACGCGAACCCCGCCTCCGCCGCCTCCGCCACCAGCGTGCGCACCTGCGACTCGGTGGCGTCCGGCTTGAGCAGCGTGTGGTCGATGTAGCTGGCGAGGGGGCGGTCCATGGCGTTCCTCCGGGGACGGCTCAGCGGGCGGCGGTGGCCGGGGTGGGAGCGGGCGCCTCCCACCACAGGGCGCGGGAGCGGACGCGGGCGAGGTCGACGCCGGTGTAGTAGTGGCGCAGGATGTCGCGGTAGCCGACGCCGCGGCCGGCCAGCGCGAAGGAGCCCGCCTGGCACATGCCGACGCCGTGGCCCCAGCCGGTGCCGCGGAAGCTCCAGCCGCCGCGGCCGCGCGTCATCGTGAAGCGGGTGTCGGGGAGGTCGAGGGTCCAGCGCACCGCCAGCCCCTCGACCAACATGCTCTTGCCGCCGCGGCCGAGGACGCGCACCGCGGCGGCGCGGCCGGAGACGCCGCGCGACACCACCTCGAGGCCGGTGAAGCCGAGGCCGGGCCAGCGCTCCTCCACCCGCCGCGCCAGGTCGGCGTCGCTGCGGAAGCGGCTCCACACCGAGCGCGCGTGCGGCGGGTCGGCCACCGTGCGCGAGGGGTCGACCTCCTGCACCACCGCCCGCGGCCGGCCGCCGGCCAGCCACACGGTGAGCGGGTCGCCCGGCACCAGCGACAGGTCGGTGGCGACCAGCCCGCCGCCGCCGCGCCGGTAAGTGACGAGGTCCGCCGGCAGTGCCAGCACCTCTTCGCCGGCGCCGCCGTGCGGCAGGGCGCGCAGCCGCCGCGTACCGCCGGCCGCCGTGTCGACGGCGCGGAAGGCCACCTGCCGCGCCTCCAGCACGCCGGCGACGCGGGCGAGCTGGAAGAGCAGCCGCTCGGCTTCCAGGCCCTCCACCGGCGCCTCCGCCGGCGCCGTCCACAGGCCGCTCGCCACCAGCAGCGCCGCCTGCCGCCGCTCCTCGCCGCTCCACTCGGCGGGCGGCGCGGCGGCGGCGCGCGGCAGCTCCTCGGCGGCGAGCAGCACGCGCGGCCCGAGGGCGAGGTCGAAGAGGTGGGCGACTCGCAGGCGCACGTCGGCGCGGGCGGTCGAGGACAGGCG
>CAZLBJ010000543.1:0-5960 GCA_964557755.1 uncultured Thermoanaerobaculia bacterium | reverse complement strand
CTCTACGCCGAGGACGGCAACCCCGAGGGCGAGCTGGTGACGCGCCAGAACCTCGGCCTGCTGGAGCTGGCGCGAGGCCGTCTGGACGGCGCCCTCGAAACCTTCCTCGACACGCTGGAGCGCAGCCGCGACCTGGGTCTGCGCGCCGCCGAGGCGGTGTCGCTGGGCAACCTCGGCCGCATCGCCCAGCACCAGGGCCGCTTCGGCGCCGCCCTCGGCTCCTACGGCGAGGCGCTGGAGCGGGTGACCGCGCTGCGCGACCCGCGCGGGCTGGTGGAGTTCAACCTGATGGCCGCCGGCGGGGCGCTGGAGATCGGAGCGGACGCCAGCGCCGGCCGCCACCTCGAGGCCGCCCGCGAGTGGCTGGCGCGCGGCGGCAACCGCGAGCAGGCCGCCGAGGCGGCGCGGCTGGCCGGCGAGCTGGCGCTGGCCGGCGGCGACCTCGCCGCCGCCGAGCGCTGGCTGGCCGCCGCCCAGGACGCGGCGCAGCGCAGCGGCAGCCGCCGCCAGGAGATCGCCGTCGAGGTCAGCCGCGCGCGTGCCGACCTCGCCGCCGGGCGCACCGCGGTCGCCGTCGAGGCCGCCGCCGCCGCCGCCGCCGCGGCGCGCATTGCCGGTCTGCGGCTGCTCGAGCTGCAGGCCCTGGAGATGCTGGCCGAGGCGCAGCTCGCCGACGGCCGCGCCGAGCAGGCCGCCGCCACCGCGGCGCGGGCGCTCGAGCAGGCCGCGGAGGTCACCCCCTACGGCCGCGCCTTCCGCCTCCATCGCCTCCTCGCCCTGGCGCGCACCGCGGCCGGCCAGCCGAGCTCCGAACGCGCCTGGCGCGCCGCCGCGGCGGAGGTGCAGCGGCTGCGCGGCGGCCTGCGCGGCGAGGTGGCGGTGGCCTTCGGCGTGCTGCCCGCGGTGGCCGAGATCGAGGCGCGGGGGGAGTAGTGGATCCCGGAGACCTCCTGGAGCCCGGGTCCGCGCCCGCCGACGGACCGCTGCCGTCCACCGCCGAGCTGGCCTCCCGCCTCGAGCGCCTGGCCGAGGACCACCGCCGCCTGTTCGGCGAGCTGGTGGCCGCCGAGGGCCGCTACCGCCGGCTGGCGCGCGCCGTGTGGCAGGTCGAGGAGGCCGAGCGGCGCCGCCTGTCGCGCGAGGTGCACGACGGCCTGGGGCAGACGCTGACCGCGCTCAAGCACCTGCTCGCCCGCCTCGCCGAGGCGGCGCGCCGCGACGGCGGCGGCGACGCCGAGCGCCTCGACCAGGCGGTGGAGATCGCCTCCGGCGCCCTCGCCGACGCCCGAGAGCTGTCGCGCCTGCTGCGCCCGCCGATGCTCGACGACCTCGGTCCGGTGGCCGCCCTGCGCTGGCTGGCGCGCAGCCTCGGCGAGGGCACCGGCCTCGAGGTCGACCTGCGCGTCGAGCCGCCGGACGCCGAGGAGCGCCGCTTCGACCCCGAGCTCGAGACGCTGGTCTTCCGCGCCGTCCAGGAATCGCTGACCAACGTCCTCAAGCACGCCGCGACGCCCCGCGCCCGCGTCGACCTGGCGCTCGGCGACGACGCGGTGGGGGTGACGGTGCGCGACGCCGGCGCCGGCTTCGACCCCGACGCCACCCTCGGCGAGGCGGCCGAAGGCGTCGGCCTGCGCGGCCTGCGCGACCGCGTGGCGCTGTTCGGCGGCCGCTGCCGCATCACCTCGCTGCCGGGCCGCGGCTGCGAGGTCCACCTGTGGGTGCCGCTGGCGGAGAGCGACGCCTGATGCCGCCCATCCGGGTGCTGGTGGCCGACGACCACACCCTGGTCCGCCGCGGCCTGGTCAGCCTGCTTGAGGAGAGCGGCGAGTGCGAGGTGGTGGCGGAGGCGGCGGACGGCCTGGAGGCGGTGGAGAAGGTCGCCGCCAGCCACCCGGACGTCGCCGTTCTCGACCTCGCCATGCCGCGCCTCGGCGGCCTCGAGGCGGTGCGCCGCATCCGCGAGCGCCACCCGCGGGTGGCGGTGCTGGTGCTCACCGTGCACGAGGAGGAGGAGTACGTGCTGCCCATCGTGCGTGCCGGCGCCGGCGGCTACCTGGTCAAGGACAGCGCGGTGGCCGAGCTGCTCGCCGCGGTGCGCGCGGTGGCCGCCGGCCAGGCCTACTTCGGCCCGCAGGCGGCGAAGGCCCTCGCCGAGCGCTACCGCCGCCCCCCGGGCAGCGCCGACGACCCCTACCGCGACCTCACCCCCCGCGAGCGCGAGGTCCTCCACCTCGTCGTCGAGGGCCGCACCACCAAGGAGATCGCCCGCCAGCTCGGCATCTCCGTCAAGACCGCCGAGAACCACCGCCGCCGCATGATGGACAAGCTCGGCCTCCACAACGCCGCCGAGGTGGTGCGCTACGCGGCGAAGAAGGGGCTGCTGGCGTGAGCCGACGTGCCCGGGTCAGAATTGCACGCCGACGATCACCCAGGCTCGGCGCACCGCCTCGATGAGGTGGGGGTCCTTCGTCGCCTCGGCACCGGCGAGAGTGGCGCGGGCTAAGCCGGGGAGGGTAGGCGGATCTTCGAGCATCGGCAAGGCCTCTACCCAGAGGCGAATTGCACTCTCGGTACCGACGCTGATCGCCATCTCATAGAAGGCTTTGCTGCCCACGCCGCTCGCGGCGTGGGCGTCCCGGACGGTGCCGTCGCGGACGAGCTGGTAGTCCGAAGTCTGGGAATCACCGTGAAATGCAGTGCCCGGTTCGCCAAGCGACCGGAGCGGTCGACTCTCTACGGCACGATCGTCGAGGATCCAAGCGGCAGCCCCGGGGAAGAGAACCCAGTCCGCTTCCTCGGCCGACTGGTCCGCCTTCTTCTGCTTGAACCAACTGGCCAATGCGGCGGCGTAGGAATACTCCACCGCCAGGGCTTCCTCGACCGCCCTCTGACCGGGATCATCCAGAGAGTCCGACATCAAGGTGTCGAGCTCGATGAACTCGGTGATGAAGGGATGAGCTGCTTCATGATAGATGATATCGGGGGTCGATTCCCACATTCCACCCACTAGGATGACGTTCTCCTGTGGGCTCCAAAAGGCATTGACCAGTCCTTGCTCGATCTTCAACTCAGGGCGAGGCTGCGAGAAACGGAACAAGGCTTCGTAGGCAGGCCAGACGTCGTCCAGGGCAGCGAGCATCGCGGCCTTGGCTTTCTCCTCGTCGACTTGGTGGTCGCGCAACATCCCGCGGCGGGAGCGCTGAGCGTCGACGCGCGCGATGGAGTCGGCGATCTCGCCGCTTTCGATCGCCTCCAAGAGCTCGGGGCTGGCTTCCCTCCGCGAGCTCTGGACCGAGCGGTAAAGGCTCGCCGCCCGGTCGTAGTTCTGTGCCCGCTCGCTGACCACAGCCAGCATGTGCCGGAGTTCCGGCCACCGTGGAGCCCTGGATACGAGCGGATCCAGCTCCCCGGCGATCTCTGCATAATCCTCCTTGTCAGGAATCAGTCCAACGCGAATCCTCTGATTGAGGTTCGAGACCGCTGCGATGCTGTCGACGAGAGTACGGAACTCCTGCAACGATAACGCTTCGACCGGACTGCTCCCTACCGGCGATGCTTGCATCTTGATCGTCAAGTAGGCGAGGTCCGAGATGATGTCGCCGACCGTGGACGTCGATTCGATCCACTCGGTACCGTGGGTCCGACCCGAGATCGCGGAGAGGTCGGCGGCCGCAAGCTTCTTTCCTTCTCCGGGGGTCAGATAGATAGCGTAGGAGAGGGTCTGCTTCTGACTGATCCTCGACCGAAACCATGACACCAACCCGCCGACCTCGATTCCTGAAACCGCAATCTTGATGTCCGGTGTCGACAGCACGGCGGTCGGGAGAGTCAGGACCTCGAGTGGGGAGACGAATGCGGCCAGTTCGCCGGGGAGGATTCCCACCGGCCTCACCCTGGCTGAGGCCAGGGGAGCCGTCGCCGTCAACGCTTCATTCGCTGCGCCGATCTCGCGCTCGATCGATTGGATACGAGCTTGTAGGAGTTGAGCAAGAGCGAGGCCGTCCGTGGGATCGCCGGACTCGTCCACTGCGCCGACGACGCTGATCGGTACGATGGTGTACCTAGGGCTTCTCAGAGCGATCAGCGCCCGCACGTAGTAGAGATTGCAGAGAACCAGCAGCAACCCGACGAGCAGGAAGGCCATCCCACGCAGGACTTGATCCATTGCCGACATCCTACAGGATCACGGCTGAATCGGCGGCGGGCGTAGCCGAGCGAATAGCTCCGCTGGGTGAAGGTCCCCCTGCCGCCTGGGGGGTTTCCCTCATGGCGCCGGGCCTGCCGACCCGGCATCCTGGTCTCCGACGCCGGACCCTTCCGGCCTGATCTTCCGTGATGAGAGGACAAGGAGACCCCCGATGACCGCTTCGACCCCGTACCGGCGCCGGCACGCCCGCGCCGTCGTTCTCGCCGTCTTGCTGGCCGCCGGCCTGCTCGCGGCCCCCTCCGCCCTGGCCCTCACCGAGCCGCCGGCGGACTCCGACCTCGCGCAGCGCGCCTTCCGCGACCCGGCGCTCTACGTCTCCGCCGTCTACACCCCCGCGCCCGAGCTGCCGGCGGTGCTGGCCGCCGTGCGCGTGGCACAGCTCACCACCCTCGGCGTCGCGCCCGAGCACGGGTTCGTCGACCGCCGCACCGGCGGCTGGGGGACGCTGCTGCTGTCGCGGCCGCTGGTGCCGGGCAGCGGCAACGACCTCACCTGGGGCGGGCTGTCGCTGCCGGCGCCCGCCTCCGCCGCCGAGCTCGAGGCGGCGGCGTGGCAGGCCTTCGAGGCCTTTCTGACCCTGCGCGCCGCGGAGCTCGGCGTGCCGCTCGCCGAGCTGGGGCCGCGCTCGATCACCGCCGTCGCCGGCGGCGAGGTGGTGCAGATCCACGTCGGCCAGGCGGCCGGCGGCGTGCCGGTGCGCGGCGCCTTCCTCTCCGCGGTGGTCAACCACGGCAACCTGGTGCTGCTCGGCAGCCGCAACTGGGCGCCGGTGACGGTGCCGACCGCCGCTGCCGTCTCCGCCGCGGCCGCGGTCGCCGCCGCCGAGGCCCACGCCGGCCGGCCGGCCGCCTCGCGGTGGCAGGAGCCCCGGCTCGAGCTGGTGCCGCTCGCCCGCGGCGAGGACCCGGCCGCCGTGCCGATCGGCGAGGGGCTGGGGCATCGCCTGGTGTGGTCCGTCGGCCTCGAGTTCGCCGGCGACCACGGTTCCTGGGAGGCGCTGGTCGACGCCACGAGCGGCGAGCTCGTCGCCTTCACCGACGCCAACCACTACGTCAAGGGCGTGCGCGGCGGCGTCTTCCCGCTGTCGAACGACGGCCAGGGCCCCGAGGGCACCGAGCAGCCCGGCTACCCGATGCCCTTCGCCGACGTCGCTCTCGGCTCCGGCGAGACGCTGTTCACCGACTCCGGCGGCGACCTGGTGTGCGCCGCCGACGGGTCCTCGATGACGACGCAGCTCGCCGGCCGCTACGTGCGCATCGCCGACGTCTGCGGCGCCGTGAACGAGTCCGCGGCCGACCCGCACGACCTCGACCTCGGCGCCGGCCCCGGCACCGACTGCGCCGTACCGCCCGGCCACTCCGCCGGCGACACGCACGCGGCGCGCAGCGGCTTCTACGAGGTCAACCGCATCCAGGAGATCGGCCGCGGCTGGCTGCCGGACAACGCATGGCTGAGCTCGCAGCTCACCGCCAACATGAACATCGACGACACCTGCAACGCCTCCTGGAACGGCTCGGAGATCACCTTCTACAAGTCGGGCGGCGGCTGCCGCAACACCGGCGAGATCGCCGCCGTCTTCGACCACGAGTGGGGCCATGGCATGGACGCCAACGACGCCAATCCCGGCATCTCGGCGCCCGGCGAGGCCTACGCTGACGTCGCCGCCATCCTGCGCCTCAACACCTCGTGCGTCGGCCGCGGCTTCGACGCCGCCGACCTGCCGTGCGGCGGCAACGGCGACCCCTGCCTCGAG
>CAZLBJ010000542.1:0-3107 GCA_964557755.1 uncultured Thermoanaerobaculia bacterium | reverse complement strand
GTCGAGGTGCTGCGCCGCTTCTTCGACGCCGGCGGCGCCCTGGTCGACTCGTCGCCGATGTACGGGCGCGCGGAGAGCGTGGTCGGCGCCTGCCTCGAGCGTCTTTCGAACGACGGCGGCCTGTTCGCGGCCACCAAGGTGTGGACGCCGCTGCAGCGCCTCGGCCGCGGCCAGATCGACGACTCGCACGAGCTGTGGGGCGTCGAGCGCTTCGACGTCCTGCAGGTCCACAACATGGTGGCCTGGGAGGCGCACCTCGAGACGCTGCGCGACCGCCGGGCGGCGGGCCGGCTGCGTTACGCCGGCATCACCACCTCGCACGGGCGGCGGCACGCCGAGATGGAGGCGGTGCTGAGGCGCGAGCGCTTCGACTTCGTGCAGCTCACCTACAACCTGCTCGACCGCGAGGCGGAGGCGCGCCTGCTGCCGCTGGCGGCCGACCGCGGCATCGCGGTGATCGCCAACCGGCCGTTCCGCCGCGGCGCCTTGATCGACGCGCTCGCCGGCCGGCCGCTGCCGCCCTGGGCGGCCGAGATCGGCTGCGCCACCTGGCCGCAGCTCCTGCTCAAGTTCGTCGTCTCCCACCCGGCGGTGACCTGCGCCATCCCCGCCACCTCGCAGCCCGAGCACATGAGCGAGAACATGGCCGCCGCCCGCGGCGAGCTGCCCGACGCGAGCATGCGCCGGCGGCTGGTGCGTTGGGTCGAGGAGCTGTGAGGCCCGCCGCGGTCATGATGACCCGCGCAGCCGGCGGAGGCGCTCGAGGTCCGGGACGTCCTTGTCCGGCCTGCCGGTAGCCAGTTTCATCGCGATCAGGTCGTCGATGCCCGCGAACTGCGTAGGGACGCCGAGCAACTCGCCGGCGACACGCCTATCCCACACCGACTCCCAGGTCACTCCGGGAACCCGCGAGTGCACCTCCACGCGCAGCAGGCCGCCGAAGGACAGGATGTCGCCGGAGATGAACTCCTCGGCCGAGAAGTCGGGGTCGAATCCTCCCCAGCGCTGCACGGCCCGCCGGGCACGGTGGGCGTTTTCGGTCGTCGGTTCGATCAGGACGTCGAGGTCACGGGTGGTGCGATACGGGACGTGGGAGAGCACCGCCATCCCCCCGATCACGACATAGGCCACGCCTTCGCTGTTGAGCGAGGCCAGGAAATCGGCAAAGTCCTTGGTCACCAGCGAGTCCTCGGGTTCGCCAGAGCTCGTACGCGGTGTCGAGGAGGGTCACCAACGCCTCCATCCTCTCCTCCGGGGTGGCCGCAAGGGCGTCCTCGATCTCGTGATCGATCAGCTCCTGCGCGGATGCCCCCAGCGGAACGCGGCGTTGCCCGGGTGCGGAAGGTACCGACACCTTTTCATTCTATCAGCGTCTACCAACGCTGGCCGTTGGAACCGGCTAGGACTTCTTTGCCTTCGCCTCGCGGCGGGCGACCATCTTGTCGATGTAGGGGGCGGCGTCGGGGGTCTTGCAGCCGGTCTCGCCGTGGTCGACCTCGACCGGGCCGATCGCCGCCGCCACCGCCTTGGCGCGCGCGGTGAGCGCCGGGCGGTAGCCGCCGATCGAGATCAGCGCCTGGTTCATCGCGTGGCGGGTGCGGTTGGGGGCGGCGGCGAGGCCGGTGCGGATCGTCTCCAGGTACGCCGCCAGCTCGTCGTCGGAGACCGCGCCGTCCTGCGCCGCCACCAATCCAACCAGGTTCCAGCCGGCGGCGGTCTTCCACTCGCCGTCGGCCGCCGTCCAGGCGCGCATGCGCTCCGCCGCCGCCGGCGTGCGCCCCGCCAGCACCGACAACGCGTCGGTGAGAACGTAGTCGTCGAGGTCCTCCACCCAGGCGTCGAGCAGCTCGCCGGAGGTCGCCTTCGGGTCGGCCACCCTGGCGGCCAGAACGCGGGCGTCGTGGTTGCCGGTGGCCCACAGCCCCTCGGCCAGCGCCTGGTCGCGCTTGATCTTCTTCTCCAGCTTGCCGAGCTCCGCGTAGCTGACGCCGAACATCGGCCCCGTCACGCCGTGGCGCGCGTAGACCTTGCGGTTCTGTTCCGTGCCGCGGGCCTCCAGCTCCCGCAGGGTCTCGTCCAGGTTCATCGCTCCTCCGTGGGTTCCTCGCCGTCCGGCTGCCAGCGCATCAGGTAGTAGATGCCGTTCGAGTCGACGTGGCGGAAGCCGAGGCGGCGGTAGAGGCGCAGCGCCGGGTTGTTGTACTCGACGTGGATCGACACCGGCTTGCCGCTCGCCCGGCCCTCGTCCAGCAGGCGGCGCAGCAGCGCGCCGCCGAGACCGCCGCCGCGGTGCTCGGGCAAGAGCGAGACGTCGACCAGGCGGATCTCGCGCTCCCAGCGGTCGACGTAGAGGCGGCCCACCGGCGCGCCGTCGCGCTCGATCACCTGGAAGGCGCAGTCCGGGTAGTGCTCGAGGTAGTGCTTGTGCTGCGACTCGAACTGCCAGCGCAGGAACGCCTCCTTCTCGTCGTCGCTCCATGGCGCCTGCGCCACCTCCTCGCGGCGGGTAGAGGCGTAGAGCTCGGCGAGGAAGGGAAGATCGGCATCCTCGACCGGGCGCAGGGAGACGTCCTCCGGCAGGGGCGGCACGCCGCCGTCCGTCCTCTCCGTCGCGTGGTCCGCCATGGACGGATGCTACCAGCCCGCGGATCCCCGCCGGCAACGGGGCGGCGGCTCTATACTGGAGGGGCATGCCGCCACGCAACCGCCTGCTGCGCACCGTCCTGGCCCTCGCCGCCGCCGCCGTCCTCGCTTTCCTGCTCACCCCCGACGCCTCGCACGGAGGCGAGCCCGCCGCCGTGCCCGAGATTCCGCCTGCGCCGGAGGGCTTCGCCCTCGACGGCGACCTCGAGCGCGGCCGCGAGCTGTTCGTCGCGCACTGCGCGGTGTGCCACGGCGAGCGCGGCGAGGCGGACGGCAAGCTGTCGCCGCATCTCAAGCCGCCGCCGGGCGACCTCCCCGAGCGGGTCGGCGAGCGCAGCGACTGGGAGCTCTACCTGGTGGTCCGCGACGGCGGCCAGGCGGTCGGTCGCTCGCCGGTGATGGTGGGCTTCGGCGAGCGGCTGGACGAGCAGGCGCTGGTGGACGTCGCCACCTTCGCACGCTCG
>CAZLBJ010000541.1:0-14859 GCA_964557755.1 uncultured Thermoanaerobaculia bacterium | reverse complement strand
GCGCCTCCGGGTCGAGCCGCTCGGCGACCGGGTCCCAGCGCAGGAGCAGGAAGCCGGCGCCGACCAGGGCGACGAGGAGGGCGAAGCGGAGGAGGGCGCCGCGGAGGGATGGCTTCGCGGCCGGGGGCTGCGTCTCGTCCTCGCCGACGAGCCCTGAGGAGCCCGCGGAGCGGGCGTCTCGAAGGGCGGGGTGGTCGTGGGCCGGCCCCCGCCCTTCGACAGGCTCAGGGCTCGTCGGAGGTGGGGCGGACATCGGCGGTCTGTGAGGTGGCCAGTGCCCGCGTCAGCCCTTGCGGGCTTCCTCGTCCGGCACCGGCATGTCGGCGTCGCCCTGGCCGCCGGCGAGGAAGAAGAACTTCCGCATGTGCTCGTCGAGGACCGACTGCGCGTTGGGGTCCATGAAGTTCAGGCGCAGCTCGTTGATCACCATCACCTCCATGTTCTGCCACTCCGCCCAGCAGTCGGCGCACACGTGCTCGTGGATCTCGCGGCCCACGGCGCCGGGCACCGGCGGCTTGGGGAGCTGGGGCTTCTGCTGCGCGCAGCGGCTGCAGGTGATCGTCGCGGTCATCTCAGGCTTCTCCGGGGAGGACGATGCGGCTCTCGCGGCGCTCGAGCACCTCCTTCGGCACGCGCACCAGGAGCACCAGGTCGCCGGCGTCGCCGGGGCGGCCGCGGGCGGCCTTGACCACCTCGTCGGGCACCGCCAGCTTGACGTACGCTGGCCGCTTCGGGTTCTGCCGCGCGCTGTCGAGCAGCAGCTCGTGCACCGGCACCGCCTCCACCCGCTGCGGGTGCTTGTCGAGGGCGTAGGCGAGCGCCTGGAGGGGGTCCTGGGGCCGGCTCATCGGCCTATCCTACACGGCCCTAGGAGACTTCGGCGGCCGCCGTCCCGCGGCGCGCCGCCAGCTCGTCGCGGAAGTAGTCGACGGTGCGCTCGAGGCCCTCGCGCAGCCCCACCCGCGGCTCCCAGCCGAGCTCGCGGCGGGCGACGGCGATGTCCGGCTGGCGCACCTTCGGGTCGTCCTCCGGCAGCGGCTCGTAGACGATCTCGCTGCCGCCGCCGGTGACCTCGAGGATGGTGCGCGCGAAATCGAGGATGGTCATCTCCGCCGGGTTGCCGACGTTCACCGGCTCGCCGTAGCCGCTGTTCAGCAGGCGCCAGATCCCCTCGACCAGGTCGCTGACGAAGCAGAACGAGCGCGTCTGGCTGCCGTCGCCGAAGACGGTCAGCGGCTCGCCGAGGAGCGCCTGCTCCATGAACGCCGGCACCACCCGCCCGTCGCCCAGCCGCATGCGCGGGCCGTAGGTGTTGAAGATGCGCACGATGCGGATGTCGAGGCCGTGGTAGCGGTGGTAGGCCATCGTCATCGCCTCGGCGAAGCGCTTCGCCTCGTCGTAGACGCCGCGCGGGCCGAGCGGGTTGACGTTGCCCCAGTAGGTCTCGCGCTGCGGGTGCTCCAGCGGGTCGCCGTAGACCTCGGAGGTCGACGCCAGGAGGTACCGCGCCCCCTTGGCCAGCGCCAGGCCGAGCGTGTTGTGGGTGCCCAGCGAGCCGACCTTCAGCGTCTGGATCGGCAGCTCGAGGTAGTCGATCGGGCTCGCCGGCGAGGCGAAGTGGAGGACGTGGTCGACCGGCTCGTCGATGGTCAGCGGCAGGCAGACGTTGTGCTCTATGAATCCGAAGCGCGGCTCGCCCTCGAGGTGGGCGACGTTGGCGCGGCGGCCGGTGAGCAGGTTGTCGACGCACAGCACCCGGTGGCCCTCGGCGAGCAGCCGCTCGCAGAGGTGGGAGCCGAGAAAGCCGGCGCCGCCGGTGACCAGCGACGTCGTCACCTGCGCTCCCCGCCCGCCAGCACCGTGGAGACGACCCCCGGCGCGTCGCCCGGCGCCGCCTCGCGCCGCCCCAGCGACACGTAGCGGAAGCCCGCCGCCGCCACCTTCTCCGGCTGGTAGACGTTGCGCAGGTCGACGATCAGCGGCCGGCGCAGGAGCTTCCTGAGCTTGTCGAGCTCGAGCTTGCGGAACTGGTTCCACTCGGTGAGGACGACCAGGGCGTCGGCGCCGTCGGCGGCCTCGTAGACGTCGCTGCAGAAGGTCGCGTCGGGCAGCGCCGGCCGCGCTTCGGCCATCGCCTCGGGGTCGAAGCAGCGCAGCGCCGCGCCGCGCGCCGCGAGACCGGCCGCGATCTCGATCGCCGGCGACTCGCGGACGTCGTCGGTATCCGGCTTGAAGGAGAGGCCGAGGATCGCCACCGTCGTGCCTTCGCAGCCGCCGAGCGCCGCCTCCACCTTGTCCACCATGCGCCGCTTGACCGCTTCGTTGACCTCCAGCACCGCCTCGATGATGCGGAAGCGCTCGCCGTGGTCGCGGGCGATCTGCGCCACCGCGCGGGTGTCCTTGGGGAAGCACGAGCCGCCGAAGCCGGGGCCGGTGTTGAGGAACTTCGGGCCGATGCGGTTGTCGAGCCCCATGCCGCGCGCCACCACCTCGACGTCGGCGCCCAGCGTCTCGCACAGCGTCGCCACCTCGTTGATGAACGAGATCTTGGTGGCCAGAAAGCCGTTCGAGGCGTACTTGATCAGCTCGGCGCTCTCGACGTCGGTGACCACGAAGGGCACGTCGGCGACGCGCAGCGGCGAGTAGACGTCGAGCATCATCTCGATCGCCCGCGGGTCGCGGCTGCCGATCACCACGCGGTCGGGGCGCATGAAGTCCTCGATCGCCGAGCCCTCGCGCAGGAACTCGGGGTTGGAGACGACGGCGAACTCGTGGCCGCCGCCGCTCTCGCGGCGGATGGTCCCCTCCCCAATGTGGCCGGTGCCGATCGGCACCGTCGACTTGGTGATCACCACCTTGTAGCCGTTCAAGTGGCGGCCGATCGACCCGGCCACCTCGCGCACGAAGGAGAGGTCGGCCGAGCCGTCGGGCCGCGACGGCGTGCCGACCGCGATGAACACCGCGTCGGCGGCCTCCACCGCCGGCCCCAGCTCGGTCTGGAAGGTCAGCCGGCCGGCTTCCATGTTCTTGCGCACCAGGGTGGCGAGGCCCGGCTCGTAGATGGGGACCTCGCCGCGGTTGAGGGCCTCGACCTTGGCGACGTCCTTGTCGACGCCGGCGACGTGGACGCCGAAGTCCGCCAGGCAGGCTCCGGTGACCAGGCCGACGTAGCCGCTGCCGACGACGCAGATGTTCATGACGGTTCCGATCTCGGGATGGTCTCGAGGCGCTGGCGGTACCAGGCGACGAAGCGGCGCAGGCCTTCGCGGATGGGGACCTTGGGCGAGTAGCCCAGCAGGCGCGCGGCTTTGGAGACGTCGGCGTAGGTGATGGGGACGTCGCCGGGCTGGTCGGGAAGATAGTCGATCCGCGGCTCCACCGCAAGCTCCTCGGCGAGCCAGCGCACGAGGTCGGCGAGCGCCGTCGTCTCGGCGCCGCCGAGGTTGAAGATCTCGAAGCCGGGCGCCAGGTCCATCGCCGCCACCACGCCGTCGACGATGTCGTCGATGAACGTGTAGTCGCGGCGCGACGAGCCGTCGCCGTAGAGCGGCACCGCCCGGCCGCGGGCCAGCAGGTCGGTGAACTTGTGGATCGCCATCTCCGGCCGCTGCGCCGGCCCGTAGACGGTGAAGAAGCGCAGGCACGAGGTGCGCAGCCCGTAGAGGTGGTGGTAGTTGAAGCACAGCAGCTCGCCGGCGCGCTTGGTGGTGGCGTAGGGGCTGATCGGCAGGTCGACCGGGTCGTCCTCGGCGAACGGCACCTTCTCGTTGATGCCGTAGACCGACGACGACGAGCCGAAGACGAAGCTCTCCGGCCCGTGGTGCCTGGCTGCTTCGAGCAGGCGCAGGGTGCCGATGCAGTTGACGTCCTCGTAGACGATCGGCTGCGCCAGGCTGGGGCGCACGCCGGCGCGCGCCGCGAGATGCACGACGGCGGTGAAGCCCGACTCGGCGAACAGGCGGTCGACCAGCGCCTCGTCGCGGATGTCGCCCTCGACCAGGCGGTAGTCGCCGCGCTCGAGGAAGGCGGCGACGTTGGCCCGCTTGACCGCCGGGTCGTAGAAGTCGTGGAAGCTGTCGAGCACGGTGACGCGCTCGCCGCGGCCGAGCAGGCGCCGGGTGAGGTGCGAGCCGATGAAGCCGGCGCCGCCGGTGACCAGGACGTGGCCGCTCATCACGCCGCCCCCGGCGGCTCGCTCGACGGCGGCGCGTCCGGCGGCGGCTCCTCCGGCGGCATCTGTTCGTCGGCCGGCACCTCCGCCGGTAAGTCGCTCCCCGGCGGGATCGGCGGCACCTCGCCGGACTCGACGGCGTCCTCGTAGCGCGTCTCGATGCCCTTCTGCTGCCGGTTGCGGATCAGCCAGCGCAGCAGGCGCGACTCCTCGATGCCGATCAGGATGTCGTTGAGCGACTGGTAGATTTGCGGGTCCTCGATCAGCCGCGCCAGGGTGCCCTCGCCCTCGGTGATCTCGGCCGTCACGCGGTCGACGCGGTCGATCACCTCGCGCAGCCGCTCGGAGACCTCGCGGCCGTACTCCTCGTCGGTGAGCATGCGCTGCAGCAGGCCGTCGGACGACTCCACCTCGGCGACGAACGACGACAGGCCCTCGGCGGCGCTCTGCAGCTCGGCGAGGGTGTCGTCGATGCGCTGCGCGGTGGCCGGGTCGTTGAGCAGCTTGGGCAGCGCGCCCTCGCCCTCGTCGGCCTTCGCCAGCACGCTCTCCAGGCGCGCCAGCGACGTCTCCACGCGGTCGGCCAGCGCCGGGTCGTTGAGCAGCCGCGGCAGCGCGCCCTCGCCGCGGTCGATCTTGGTGGCGATCGCTTCCATCGCCTCCAGCGTGCCGTGCACCGAGTCGATGATGCTCTGCGCCTCCGGCGTGTCCACCGTCAGCCGGCCGAGGATGCCCTCCCCCTCCTCCATGCGGCCGAGGATGGTGCGCAGCGAGAAGGAGATGGCGATGACGTTGTCCATCAGGTTCTCACCGCCGGCGAGGAGCTGGTCGATCGAGGTGGTCGGCGCGGTGGTGATCTGGCCGCCGTCGGGGATCGGCGGCGCGTCCGTCGAGCCGGAGGAGAGCTCGATGTACTTGTCGCCCAAGAGACCCAGCGTCTTGATGCTCGCCTGCGAGTCCTCGCGCACCCGCGGGGAGTAGCGCCGCTCGACCGAGATGGTCACCCGGATGTCGTTCTTGCCGGGCTCCTCGGGCAGCACCACGCTCTCCACCCGCCCGACGTCGACGCCGTTGAGCTGCACCGGGTTGCCGGCCTGCAGACCGCTGACGTTGTTGAACAGGATGTGGTACTCGTTCTTGCGCGTGAAGAGCTTGTTCTGGCCGCCGATCAGCAGGATGCCCGTCACCAGCACGGCGATGGCGGTCAGCACCAGCAGCCCCACGCGGAATGTCCTCGCAGCCGTACGCGGCATCAGATCGTCTCCGGCCCTTCTTCTTCGCGCCCGGCGAGGAACGCGGCGAGCACTTCGTCGTCCGCCGCCTCCGCCTCGGGCCAGGTGCCCAGGAAGCGGAAGCGGTGCTCCGAGAGGAACGCCAGGCGGTCGCCGACGCGGCGCGCCAGCGGGATGTCGTGGGTGACCACCACGGCGGTCACCCCCAGGCGGCGCTGCACGTTGCGGATCAGGTGCCCGATGGTGGCCGAGGTCACCGGGTCGAGGCCGGTGGTCGGCTCGTCGAACAGCAACACCTCCGGCTCGAGCGCCAGCGAGCGGGCCAGCGCCACCCGCTTCTTCATGCCGCCGGAGAGGTCCGCCGGCATCTTCTCCTCGATCCCCGACAGGCGCACCATGGCCAGCTTCTCGGCCACCTTGACGCCCACCTCCTCGTCGTCGAGGCCGGTGTGCTCGCGCAGCGGGTAGGCGACGTTGTCGAAGACGTTCATCGAGTCGAACAGCGCCCCGCCCTGGAACAGCATCGCCATGCGCTTGCGCAGCGGGAAGAGCTCGCGCTCGCCGAGCTCGGAGACCGGGATGCCGTCGAACGTCACCGAGCCGCGGTCCGGCCACTCGAGGCCGTTGAGCTGGCGCAGGGTGACGCTCTTGCCCGAGCCGGAGCGCCCCAGCACCACCAGGCACTCGCCGCGCGCGACGTCGAAGTCGACGCCGTCGAGCACCAGCTTCTCGCCGTAGCTCTTGGTGAGGTCGCGGACTTGGAACAGGGGCTCGCGCATCGGGCTCAGGTCAGGACGTAGAAGAGCTTGGTGAGGAAGAAGTCGGACACCAGGACCAGGATGGAGGCCTGCACCACGGTGTTGGTGGTGGCGCGGCCCACGCCGTCGGCGCCGCCGGCGGCGGTCAAGCCATTGTAGCAACCGATGATGGCGATGAAGTAGCCGAAGAAGAACGACTTGCCGACGCCGCTGGCGACGTCGGCGAGGGTCAGCGAGCCGAGCACGTCGTTCAGGTAGAGGCCGGGGGCGAGGTCGAGCTGCAGCACCGCCACCACCAGGCCGCCGAGGATGCCCAGCAGGTCGCCGAGGATGGTCAGCGCCGGCAGCATCACCAGGGTGGCGGCCAGCTTCGGCACCACCAGCTTCTTCACCGGGTCGGCGGCCATCGAGCGGAGGGCGTCGATCTGCTCGGTGACCTTCATGGTGCCGATCTCGGCGGTCATGCCGGCGCCGATGCGGCCGCCGACGACCAGCGCCGTCAAGACCGGCGACAGCTCGCGCACCAGGCTCTTCGCCACCACCGTGCCGATGTAGTACTTGATGCCCAGGGTGGGCAGCGACAGCGCGGTCTGCAGCGCCATCACCATGCCGGTGAAGGTGGTGGTGATGGCGGCGACGCCCAGCGAGCGCACGCCGATCTGCTCCGCCTGGTCGATCCACAGGCCGACCTCCCAGCGCGGCCGCACCAGGCCGAGGAAGGCGCGGCCGGTCAGCTCGGCCAGCCCGCCGGTCGTCTCGAGCAGCTTCCTCAGGGTGTCCATCAAGCCTGGGTGGGGAGCCAGAAGAAGGCGTGTGCGAGGCCGAAGGCGGCGTCGGCGACGGCGGCGATCCACAGGCCCCCGAAGGCCGGGTCGCGGAACGCCGCGGCGCCGAGGACGACGGCGCCGAGCAGCCGCCCGGCGATGGCGACGCGGATGATGCTGCTGTAGCGCCGTGGGTCGCGCGCCGCCTCGAGGTAGAGCGCGGCGAGCATCACCAGCAGCACCGCCAGCAGCCAGAGGTAGAACTCCGCCGCCGGCAGCGGCAGCTCGAAGGCCTCGGCGAGGATGCCCGGCGAGACCACCATGAGCACCGCGAACGCCAGGTCGTAGACCGCCCCGGCGACGAGGCTGGCGCGCAGGAGCTTCAAGTAGCGGAAGCGGCGGGCGAAGGGACGCAGGTCGGCCACGGCCGGAGATGTTACTGCACGGGCCCGGTACGACACCCCTGGGGCCGAGGACGGCGCGCGGCGTGTGAGAATGGCGCGCCATGGACGACTCCGCCGGCGCCCGCCCCGCCACCGCCCAGCCCGGCGCCCGCCCCGGCCCCACCCGCCCAGGCCTCGGCGCGAAGCTGCTGCGCGGGCTGGCGACCCTCTCCGTCGGCCTCTATCTCGTGCCGGCGACGCTCGCCATCGCGTCGCTCGCCGCGTTGCTGTCGTGGGTGCCGCCGCGCGGCAACCTGGTGGTCTTCTTCTCCCGCTGCTGGGCTCGCGGGGCGCTCGCCGCCGGCGGCGTGCGGGTGACGGTGGAGACCGACCCGGCGGTCGACCCGCGGCGCGGCTACGTGGTGATGGCCAACCACTGCAGCTACTTCGACGTCCTCGCCCTGCTCGCCGTGCTGCCCGGCCAGTACCGCTTCGTCGCCAAGCGCAGCCTGTTCCACATCCCGGTCTTCGGCTGGGCGCTGCGCGCCAACGGCTTCATCCCGGTCGACCGCCACGACCGCAGCCGGGCGCGCGAGATATGGGCGGCGGCGGGGCAGCGGCTGGCGCACGGCGCCTCGGTGCTGTTCTACCCGGAGGGCACGCGCTCGGAGGACGGCCGCATCCACGCCTTCCAGCGCGGCGCCTTCCTGGTCGCCATGCACAACGGCGCGCCGATCCTGCCGGTGGGGGTGCACGGCGCCTGGCCGATCATGCCGCGGCGGCGCCTGTCGGTGCAGCCGGGGCCGATCCGGGTGCGCATCGGCGCCCCGGTCGAGACCGCCGGTCGCTCGGTGCGCGAGAAGAGCGAGCTGATCGACGCGGTGCGCCGCGAGGTGGCGCGGCTGGCCGGAGCCGAGCTCGCCTGAGCGGGCGGCGCGCCCACTCCGGGAGGCGTTCCTCGTCCGGGGGTGCAGTAGGATTTACCGGTACCCGTCCCCGCCCCCGGAGGTGCGCCATGCCCCGTTACCTGGTCCGTCCGAAAGCCTCCCTCGCCAGCCGCGGCGTCAACTTCGCCGGCCGCACGCTCCACCCCGCCGCCCGTGGCGGCCAGCTCCGGGCGATGGGCGAGCTGCGCCGCACCGATCCGTTCTACGAGGAGGTCCGCCGCTGGGTGCGTGCCGCCGAGGCGGTGCGGCCGCTGACCGCCATGGAGGCCGAAGCGACGCCGATCACCGGCACCAAGGTGCTGGAGATGAGCGAGGAGGCGGCCGAGCGGCTGCGCCGCGAGGTGGACGGCGTCGAGGTGATCGCCGAGCGGGTGATGGAGCTGATCCGGCCGGAGAAGGTCACCGCCTCGGCCAAGGGCGAGCTCGACCAGGGCGACCCGTGGCACCTGGCCGCGGTCGGCCTCGACGCCGCGGCGCGCACCGGCGGCAAGGGGGTGACGGTGCTGGTGCTCGACACCGGCATCGAGGCGACGCACCCGGAGATCGCCGGGCGGGTCGCGTCGGCGTTCACCTTCGACGTCGACGCCGGCGCCGCGGTGGCGCAGGACCCGTGCGCCGACACCGAGGGCCACGGCACCCACGTCGCCGGCCTGATCGCCGGCAGGACGGTGGGCGTGGCGCCGGAGGCGACGCTGATCAACGGCGTGATGATCCCCGGCGGCGTCGGCAAGACCTCGGACTTCATCGTCGCCATGGAGTGGGCGGGCAGCCAGCCGGAGATCCAGGTGGTCAACATGTCGGCCGGCCTGCCGGGCTACCTGCCGGAGATGACCACCGCCGTGTCCGGCCTCCTGGGGGTCGGCGTGCTGCCGGTGGTGGCGATCGGCAACGAGGGCCGCAACCGCACGCGCAGCCCGGGCAACTACGTCGAGGTCATCTCGGTGGGCGCGTCGACGCGCGACCGGCAGGTGGCGAGCTTCTCCGGCGGTGGCTCGATTTCGGCCGATGGCCACCAGTACGTGGTGCCCAACCTGGTGGCGCCGGGCAAGGAGGTCTACTCCTGCGTCATGGCGGGCGGCTACGAGGCGTGGAACGGCACCTCGATGGCGACGCCGATCGTCTCCGGCCTCGCCGCCCTGCTGCTCGAGAAGCACCCCCACATCGCCATCACCGACCTCTACGAGGAGCTGCTGATGTCGTGCGACGACCTCGGCCTGCCGGCCGACCGCCAGGGCGACGGCCTGATCCGGGTGCAGACCGCGTGAGCGGCGACAAGGCCGACCCGCGGCTGCGCGAGGCGCTGGAGTCGGCGCCGCGGGAGCGGCGGCTGCGCACGGTGATGGTGCTCGGCGGCCCGGGGGGCGAGGCGGGGGGCGGCGCAAGCGAGGGCGGCGGGCTCGGCATGGCCGGCGGCGGCGGGGCGACGGCGCCTCCCGACCCGAAGGACTACCCGGACCGCACCGCCTGGCGGCAGGCGCTGATCGAGCATCGCAAGCGTAGCCTGGGCGGCGAGATCGGCGACGTCAAGCGCGCCTTGGCCGACCTCGGCCTCGAGGTCAAGGGCGGCGCCACCAGCGGCGCGGTGGTGGTCGAGGGCGCCGTCGAGGCGGTCCGCGCCGCCCTCGACCTCGCCGGCGTCCACCACGCCAGCCTCGACCGCGAGCACCGCCTGGTGGGCGGCGGTAATGCTGACGCAGACGAGACCTAGATGTCACTGCACAAAGCAGTTGCATTCTGCGCTTGACTCCAGACCTCAGCTTCGATATCCTTCGTCTACTGTAGACAAGAGTGTACTGCGTCAACACCAGCACCTGACGAGGGGGATCCGCCTTGATCCTCTACAAGAAGAGTTCAGCGCCGGTACGCCGCGGCTTCGCACCCGAACCAGGTTCGAGTGAGCAAGCCAAGCCGCCAGACGCGTACCATTTCAGTTGGTGGAGACTCGTCCTCTCCGTACTACTCGTAGGCATATTTGCCGCGATTGGATTCGCCTGCCGTATGAACGGCTGGGACGAAGGCGCGACGGTGTTCCTTCGATTGACCGAACTTGCGGCGGGGGGCCTCGTCGGCCTCCTTGTCGGAGAAAGAAATGTAGTAAGGATTGAACGATGAGATCCTCAAAGGCGGTTCGGGTCTATCGAGAGCATGCCACCGCCATCCTCGCAGTCGCGCCTCAGGAGATCGTCCGGTCTCTGGAGCGGCGGCGTTTTCGAATAGTGCGAGGCCAAGGATCGCCAGTAAACGCGTATTCGCAAAGATCTCGTCGAATCTGGTCTCGTTATGAGATTGTGATCAACGTTGGGTGGGATCAATTCCTAATGGATGCCACGCATTTTTTTCTCTCTCGCGCAGAGGTTCGGACGCATGCTACTAACACAACGGCATTGGCCGCACCCCTGGCGAGCCCCGACTTTCAATCGATCCTCAAGACTACAGTGGCAAACTACCTCAAGACTTCGGCATGGGAACCAGCGCTCCCCTTGGTTCTGAAGCAAAGCACCCCAACGCCTAGTTGGGCCAGGCTGACCTTCCCTGTTTTCGAGCGCCAAGAACAACTTCTACACTTAATGCGTTGTTTCTCAATCGCCCATGAACTCGGCCACATCGTCCTGGGGCATTGCGATGACCGGGCAACGGACCCTGCTCTCCTGCGCCGCCAAGAGTATGAGGCAGACGTGGTGGCCTTAGATCTCTTGCTATCGTATCTACAGAACGGCACCCGCTATCATCCATACAGCCAGCGCACGACCTACTTCTTTGATGGTCGCTTTGTGGATCCGGAGGACGAGCTGCTGGTGGTTGCGCTCGGTGCAACAGCCATCGTCTTCGCCCTAATCGACCTGTGGTTTCGAGCCGCGAGCGAAATTAAAGAGCAGTGGCACAGCTATCCGTCTGGGCTGCTCCGTTACTTGGCGCTACGACGGCGTTGTATTGAAGATGGTTTGATCAGGCGAAGGATCCGAAGCAGTATCAACGCGGCGAAGCCAGAATGGATCTTCGCCTACCAGTACACCGGATTCCCTCCCCCTGACGACGTGATGACCATCTTCCAGTATCATGGCGCTGAGATCCATTGGACGTCCGATCGCGATGATTCGAATCATCCGGCAGCCACGAGCCTTGATGATTCTCATCGCATATTGACTTCGCTTGAGGAGAAGTACAAGAGGGGAGAGCCGATCTTGCGAGAGCTTGAAGGCTTGAGAAGGGCCGTGGAGCCACTGATGTTCCATATTATAATGTCGCCGAGCAAGCCAAGGTCATCGACCATTGCCTGATGTCCGCTCGTATTGCAACTCTACTTGTTCTGGTACAGGTGGACCGGCTGGCGCACGAAGAGTCGCTCCGGTACATTCTCTTTGCGAAGCACTACTTGATGGTGTTGCACGGCATGGATGTCGATACGGGTACTTCGCAAACGGCAATTCGCCAGGCGCAGGATCATATTGAATGTCAGATCTTGGCGATCAGTGGTAGATCGCTCGATGTGGCGATTGAGAGATTGCGTGAAGTTCTAAGGTTGCTGTCAGAACCTCCGCTCCGCATATCGGAACATCTTCGCACTCCGCTGGATCAACGGCGGCAGTTGGTCGAGTTGCTTCGACGTAATGTCAGCCATTTGACGATGATTGCGGAAATAACAGATCTTTGGGACCTGATGTTACCTGAATTCGATCCAGAGCGCTCCAGGAGGGAAGGAGACCCCGGGGAAGGCTGATGTCTGATTTGGCACTTCGGCCACGGCACGACGCGCAGGCCGCGTACGGCGGCGGCGGCGAGCACCAGGCCGGCGGCGAGGCCGAGGCCCAGCATCGCCCGCCTGGCGGCCGACCAGGCGGCCGAGGCGGCAGCGGTCGGCGCCGAGCGCCAGGCGGATGCCGAGCGCGTGGCGGCGGGCGGCCACCCAGGCGACCATCAGGCCGCCGATCCCCACCGCGGTGAGGAGCAGCGCGACGCCGCCGAGGGCGGTCATCAGCAAGGCGCTGAAGCGCGGGCCGGCGAGGGCACTGCCGACCGCCCGGTCAAGGGTGGTGACTCTGCCCAGCTCCAGGCCCGGGTCGAGCGCCTGCACCACCCGCTGCACCTCCGGCGCGAGGTCGAGCGCGTCGCGCCCCGCCGCCAGCGCCGCGTCGTCGAGATCAAGGACTGCGCCACCCGCGCCGCGGTGGTCGTCGAGGGCGCCGCCGAGGCCGTGCGCGCTGCCCTCGACCTCGCTGGCGTCCGCCACGCCAGCCTCGACCGCGGCTGCGGGCCTGCGGACCCCGGCGGGGACGAAGGCGGCGGCGAGTCGTAGCCGCCGGCCCCGCCGCCGTCCTCCGTGTCAGCCTTCGAGCTCGACCAGGTGGCTCGTGTCGACGGGCGGCTCGCCGTCCGCCGGCGCCGCTTCGCCGAGCAGCTCCTCGGTGCTGCGTTCGAGGAGGGCGAGCACTTCCTCCCGGCCGGCACCGGCGTCGGCGGCCGCCAGCGGCAGGGGCTCGATGGGGTCCCGCGGCGGTCCCCATTGGTCGACGTACGGCACGTTGGCGATGCCCTCGCAGTAGGGCCGGTCGAACCCCCGGTAGCTCATCAGCAGCGCGATGCCGGCGCGCAGCTCGTAGCGGCCCGCGGGCACCGGTTGGCCGAGGATGATGCTCGAGCCAGTGCGCAGCACGCGCGGCTGGTTGTTGCGCAGCTGCTCGATGGCGAGGAAATTGTTCCCCGGCTTGCGCACCTGCAGGAAGGCCCAGACGTCCACCGCCGAGTCCCCCGGACGGTGCAGCGACACCGCCACCGGCTCGATGCGCGCCTCCCAGTCCTGGACGCCGTGCTCGACCTCGATCTCCCGGCGGTAGACGACCAGCAGCGTGGCCTGGGTCGGCGGGGCGTTCTGCTGCGCCGGCTGCGCGCCCATCTGCGCCACGATGGCTCCCTGCCAGTTGATGCTCACCGCCGTCCAGGTGCCGGCGGGGGTGGCGGAGCGGAAGCGCTGCCAGCTCCCCAGCCACGGGGGCGCCAGGCGGCGGCGGAAGGGGAACAGGCGCGAGTCCTGCGACGGCGTGACGGCTTCGGCGACGGTCATCGGTGGTCCTCCTCTCGGATCGAAGTGGGCGCCGCCGCGGCCCCGATGGCCGGGGCGGCTGACGTCCTTCAATCCCGCGCCGCGAGGAACGGGTGAGCGCGCCAGGTCTACTCGGCGCGCAGCACCGCCAGCGGGTCGCTGGCGGCGGCGCGGCGCACCGGGGCGGCGGTGCCGAGGGCGGCGGCGGCGGCGACCAGCAGGGCGGCGAGCAGGAAGGCCGCCGGGTCGAGCGGCGCCGCCTCCCACAGCACGCCGCGCAGGCCGCGCACGGCGGCGGCGGCCAGCACCAGCCCGGCGGCGAGGCCGAGGCCGAGCATCGCCGCCGCCTGGCGGCCGACCAGGCGGCCGAGCCGGCGGCGGTCGGCGCCGAGCGCCAGGCGGATGCCCAGCTCGTGGCGGCGGGCGGCCACCCAGGCGGCCATCAGGCCGCCGATCCCCACCGCGGTGAGGAGCAGCGCGACGCCGCCGAGGGCGGACATCAGGAGAGCGCTGAAGCGCGGCCCGGCGAGGGCGCTGCCGACCGCGCGGTCGAGGGTGGTGACGCTGCCCAGCGCCAGGCTCGGGTCGAGCGCCTGCACCACCCGCTGCACCTCCGGCGCGAGGTCGAGCGCGTCGCGCCCCGCCGCCAGCGCCGCGTCGTCGAGGCGCACCACCAGGTCCATGCGGGTGAAGCTCCAGCGCTCGAGCGGCACGTAGACGTCGAGGCGCACGTCGTCCCAGGCGCGGTAGCGCATGTCCTCGACGACGCCGACCACCGTCGACCAGGGGACGTCCGGCGCCCGGCCTAGCTTGACGCGCCGCCCGACCGCGTCGCCGTCCGGCCAGTAGCGCTCCGCCATGCCGCGGCTGACCACGATGCCGTGGGCGTCCGGCGCCGCGTCGCGGGCGTCGAAGGTGCGGCCGGCGACGAGCGGCACGGCCAGGGCGTCGAAGTAGCCGCCGCTCACCGCCAGGTAGTTGGCGTACGGGTTGCGCTCCTGCTCGGCGGCGTCCTGCCCCTCGACGGTGAAGGTGTACTCCCAGCCGATCGGGTCGGAGAGCGGTCGCAGCAGCACCATGCCGGCGCGCTCGACGCCGGGCAGCGCCTCGACGCCGTCGAGCAGGCGGTGGAAGAAGGCGGCGCGGTCGGCGACCTCCGGGTGGCGGGCGCCGACCAGCGACAGCCGGGCGGCCATCACCCCCTCGGCCTGGAACCCCGGCTCGAGCACGGCGAGGCGGCCGAAGCCGCGCACGGCGACCACCGCGCCGGCGAGCAGAAGCAGCGACAGCGCCACCTGCGCCACCACCAGGGCGCGGCGCAGGCGGCCGGCGGAGGCGGCCGCCGAGGCGCGCGTCGAGTGGCGGTGCAGGGCGGCCAGCGGATCGAGGGCGAGGACGCGCAGCGCCGGCGCGGCGGCGCACGCGAGGCCGGCGGCGAGCGCCACGGCGAGGCCGAAGGCGACGACGCCGCCGTCGAGCGCCACCGACTCGGCGAACGGCACGGTGGGCGGCAGCAGGGCGGGCAGCGCGCGGATGGCCAGCGCGGCGCGGGCGACGCCGGCGCCG